>NZ_NFLD01000001.1:0-209802 GCF_002160725.1 Massilimicrobiota sp. An142
TTTTATATGCTTTTATTATATGCATTTACATAAACATGTCAACACTTTTTTTACTTTTTATTTATATAAATCATTATATTTTGAATTTTACTATAAAAGCTATCATTATTTTATTATATTCACAAAAAATCATTTTATTTTTTCATATAAAATAAAATTTGTGAACTTATATCATGAGCCTTTTGAATAGACTCATCCATCAAATCAAGTTGGTATTGAATCTCATCTAATTGATTATTCAGTTCTTGAATTTCTTGTTTTTGTTCTTTGATTTGTTTAATCTTTTTTGACATTTTTTCTCTACGATCTAATACATATATAGCCAATAATAAACAAACAAATCCACCAATAATATATAAAACTATCATATCTTTCCTCATTTCATTACAACTATATCTTCAAATGTTTTACGTTGTGGTCTTTCAATTTCCATATCACTATAACCTAAAGCGATAACACTAACAACGGCTTGACTATCAGGAATCGCAAATATTTCCTTTATTTTCTGTTCATCACGGATACCCATAACCAACGTAGATAATCCTAATTCTGTTGCCTTCAACAAAAGATTCATATTATGCATACCACAATCATAATATCCCCATCCATTGCCAAGTTCATTCGTTGGTGTACCATCTTTATTATAACCAGAACGATTCAAAACAATCGTGGAAACAATTAAAACAGGAGCCTGACCAACATTTTCCTGATTGAATTCTGGCAATGAACCTTTAACCTGCTGTAAAGCTTCTTTTGATTTAGCAATATAATAACGTGTCACCTGTGAGTTCTTCCATGAAGGCGCTAAAATCGCCGCTTCAATAACCTGACGAATTACATTATCATCAACTTTTTTTGACAGATATTGTCTTCTTGTACTTTTTCTTTTATTCAAAACTTCATTTAATTCCATGTTTTCATCACCTATCCTTATTATAATCTTGATAAATCCGTTTTGCAAATAAAGTTACATGGCATCATCTATATATTGTACAGGAATGATTGCCATTGGAGCAATATCAGGAATTTCATCACCATCATCATGAAGAGCATAATTTCCATTCAATGTTAAATAGACTTGATCACCTTTTGATAACTGATAAGGTATAAAAACATCTTCTCCATAAACACTATCTAAACACAAGCATAGCTTTTCATCTTTTTGGTAATCAGATGAAGTTGATTCAGGCTTGAAAAATATCTGATTGTCATTTTTTTCAATGACTGTTGCTAAAACTCTTGAATAACCTTCCAGTTTTGAAGAGTCAGTCACATCATTTTGTTGACTTGTCAGCCAATCTTGAGAAGTGATCTGAATAGATTCATACGGAAAAATAGCTTCTGCAACCTGATAGTCACTATCTAAATTAATAATATGAATTTCAACAGCACTATCACAATTTCCCGTTGTCAATACACGACTCGCTGTAACAAGACTCATAATACCAAGCATGTTCCCACCTACTTGAAATGCTTCACTCGAAAAAATATCTATAAAATGTTCCTGATCAATCCAAATTGTCATAGACGAGTAATCATCACTATAATCCATCTGGTAATCTTCTCCCATTTTCATAAATTCTTGTGTAGCCTCTTCAATAAGCTGCTTATTTTGATTGATCAGTGCTTGTTTTTGTTCATCAGTTGCTTCTATAATCAGGTATTCATCATCTCGATAAATCTTTTCACCATATTGAGAATCAATCTTTAAAGATTGATCATTAGAGACATATGTCATAAAATCTTCATATTCCTCTTTTCCTAAAAACCAGTCATAATAACCTGCAAAACGATATTCTGTTAGATTCGTTTGTTGAGATTCGTCTTGAGATTGACAACCTGTTATCAGTATTAATAAACAACTTATAATCATTATAGAAATACCCTTTTTTATCATGATTCCTCACCCAAATCTATTATAACATAAAAAAAGAAACGATTTATCAAAACCGTTTCTTCCAATGACTTATTTATTTGCATCTACCATTAATTGACAAACCTTATTAGAAAATTCAACAGGATCATCAATACTAAATCCTTCAATTAATAAAGCCTGATCATATAACAATGATGCATAATCATTAATTTTATCTTTATCTTTTTCAAATAAAGATTGTAAAGCTGTAAAGATTGCATGATTTGGATTAATTTCTAAAATTCTTCCTGCTTTGATATTTTGTCCATCAGGCATTTGATTTAAAACTTTTTCCATTTCAAAAGAAACACCTTCACTACTTACCAAACAAACAGGATGTGTTTTTAAACGTGAAGACACTTTGACATCTTGAACTTTATCTTTCAATGCATCTTTAAGAGTTGAGATTAAGTCTTTATTATCTTCACTGACTTTTTCTAACTCTTTCTTTTCTTCTTCACTATCAATATCTAAATCACCTTGATTGATATTTTTAAATGGTTTTTCTTTATAATCTCTTAACATCTGAATACAGAATTCATCTACATTATCAATCATATAAAGAATATCAAATCCTTTATCTTTAACCATTTCTACTGTTGGTAAATGATCAATCTTTTCATAGCTTTCACCACTAGCAAAATAGATTTCTTTTTGACCATCTTTCATGTTTTCAACATATTCATTGAAAGTTATCATTTTCTTTTCATTTGCACTATAATATAACAATAAATCTTGTAATTTATCTTTTAACATACCATAGCTGTTATAAATACCGAATTTTAACTGTAATCCAAAACTCTTAAAGAATTCTTCATATTTTTCACGATCATTCTTTAACATTTTTTCAAGTTCACTTTGAATACGTTTTTCAATTTTATCAGCAATAATTCTCAATTGACGATCATGTTGTAACATTTCACGAGAAATATTTAATGATAAATCTTGTGAATCTACTAAACCTTTCACAAATCTGAAATGTTCAGGAACAAGTTCACTGGCTTTATCCATAATAAAGACACCACGAGAATAAAGTTGTAAACCTTTTTCATAATCTTGTGAATAGTAATTCATTGGCGGTTTAGAAGGAATAAATAATAATGAATCATAAGAAATTGTTCCTTCTACACTGTTATGCATAACACATAATGGATCGCTAAAATCATTAAATTTATCCTTATAGAATTCATTATAATCTTCTTCTGTAATTTCCTTTTTAGGTCTTTTCCATAAAGGAACCATTGAATTTAATGTCTTATTTTCAATGACTTGTTCATATTCATCACTATCTTCTTTTTTCTTAGAAGTTGTCATATCCATCTTAATTGGGTAATGAACATAATCAGAATATTTCTTAACTAATCTTTGAATTTCATATTCATCTAAATATTGGTCATAATTTTCATCATCAGTATTATCTTTTAAATATAAGTTAATTCTTGTTCCATGATTTGGATAATCAATTTCATTGATTGTATATCCATCACTTGTATCAGATTCCCAAATATAAGCCGGATCTTCTCCATACTTTTTAGAAATCACTTCCACCTTATGAGCAACCATAAATGCTGAATAGAATCCAACACCAAATTGTCCAATAATATCAACATCATCTTGTCCTTTTTCTAATGCCTGTTTAAATTCAAAAGAACCACTATTGGCAATCGTTCCTAAATGTTCTTCTAATTCATCTGCATTCATACCAATACCTTGATCAATAATAGATAACATACGATGATCTTTATTGATCACAATTTGAATAGATAAATCTTCTCTTGAAATACCATTTAAATTTTCAGTCAATGCTTTGTAATATAATTTATCTGAAGCATCACTGGCATTTGAAATCAATTCTCTTAAAAAAATCTCTTTATGTGTATAAATAGAGTTAATCATTAAATCTAATAATCTTTGTGACTCAGCTTTAAACTGTTTCTTTTCTGCCATATTTACATCTCCTTTTATTAGCACTCTATCTATTTTTGTGCTAATAGTATCTTACACCTATCTTTTAGCACTGTCAACCCAGATGTGCTAATTTTTCTTTTTTTATCCGTCTCATAAAAATAACTACATTGAATATTCTTTTTTAATATAATTTTTATCAAAAAAAAGAATGGTCAAGTCAACTTGCCATTCTTTGATTTTATTAATCTAAATCTTCACCATTAGATTTAAATGCTTTAGCAACCCAATAGAATGATTTTTTAGGAATACGTTTTAAATCTCTGATATCTTTGTTTGTTCTGTTAACATAAACAAATCCATAACGTTTATCCATATTACACATACTTGCTAAAATATCAATTGGTCCCCAAGTAATATATCCTAAACAAGGAACACCATCCTCAAACATTGCGTTTTCCATTTCTTTAATATGATCTCTATGATAGTTGATACGATAATCATCTTCGATTGTTTTACCTGCAGCAAGCATTGCATCTACTTCTTCTTGAGTCATATCTTCACGCCATCCAATACCATTTTCAAGAACGAATACTGGCAAATCAGAACGTGTATGTAAATCATTTAATGTCCATCTAAATCCAATTGGGTCAATTTCCCATCCCCATTCATTAGCTTCACAATGAGGATTTTTGATCATATGTTCACCAACAACTTCATGATATGGTCTTTCTAAGTCAAATTCACCTTCAGTCACTGTATTAGAACGATAATAACTGAATGCAATATAATCAACAGTGTATTTTAATAATTCTTCATCGCCTTCTTCAAAATGAGGCATCCATCCTCTATTTTCAAGATAAGCTACCATATAATCTGGATATTTTCCTTTTGCAAAAACATCAACATGGAAACCATTCATATATTGATAAGCTTGCCATGCAAATAAGTTGTTTTTAGGTGTATTTGTGTATGGATAAATATTTGTAACAGCAGCCATACCACAGAATTTAGCATCTGGTTGTAATTCTCTTAATGCTTTAACAGCTTTACAATGTGCAATAAAGACATTATGGTTAACTTGATATAAATGTTTTGGTTCACTTACACCTTCAGGAATTTCTTCAGCATTAGAAACTCTTAACATTTGACCATGTAAATTTTGTTCATTGAAACTCATCCAATGTTTTACACGATCTCCAAATCTTTCAATACATACTCTTGCATATCTTTCAAAGCAATCTACAACATAACGAGATGCAAAACCATTATAATTTTTAACAAGATGGTAAGGCATATCAAAATGAACTAATGTAATCATTGGTTCAATACCTGCTGCCAATAACTTATCAATTAAATCACTATAGAACTTCACACCTTCTTCATTAACAGGTTCATCTAAAGTTCCATTAGGAATAATTCTTGACCAGCAAATAGAAAAACGATAGAAATTAAATCCCATTTCTTTCATTAATGCAATATCTTCATCATAACGATGATATTCATCAATCGCAACATTCCAATCTGAAAATTCAGGATTCATTGGTCTGACATCATAAATACAAACCCCTTTTCCTCCTTCATTTCTTGCTCCTTCAGTTTGGAATGATGATACAGAACCACCCCAATAAAAATCTTTTGGCATTTTCTTTTCCACTTATAAAGTCCTCCTTTTTCTCTTATATTCTCATTTTAAAAGATATTGACATATGAGTAAATATCTTTTCATAACTTTATAAATTAGTTTCATAATTATATAAAAAATGCATTGTCATATGAAACTTTGTTTCATAATTGTTCGTATTTATCTATTTTAGGCAGGCGATATCCAATGCAACTTAACATTTTATTAGAAATCGTATTTACCTGTCATTTTAATCACCTATCTTTGATCATCTTCATTGTCCCATTGAAAATGATTTTTTCCTGCACCTATTTCAAAATGATATTTCACAATACCTAAATCTAATTTTGTATAAAAACCTATTCCTCTTTTCACTTTCACTTTTCCATTTTCAAAACCAAACTTAAATTTCTGTTGATTCATAGCAGTTGGGGCCAATAATGCATAACGAACGCCTTCATAAAACCATTGTGGAAGATTTCCCTCTGTTTCTATAACATCTTTCATATCTTTGCTTCGTCTAGCCACTCCTTGATTTTCACCATAACCAATTGAAATCACAGCTACTATTTTCTCATCAGAATCAAGATGAAGCACTTCTGGAATTTTTTTATAAGTTAAAGCCACCCAACATGTATTTAAACCTAGCTGTTGTGCTAATAAAACAAGATGCTCTCCATAATAGCCACATTTTCCCTGTAAATCAGAACTATTCTTCTTACCAATTAAAGCAATATAATGTTGAACACCCTTAAACTTACCATAATGAGCCAGCTGACTTTGAAAAGCACGCGGTTCATTGAGAATCAACTGAATGTTTAAATGACCCGCCTGATTACATTTTTCAATTTGTTTTTCTAATATTTGTGTTTTTTCATCATCAATGGGTTTATCTAAATATTGACGAACACTATGTCGTTTTTCTACTGCTTCTTTGATATCCATTATGAATCTCCTTTCATCCATCCATCAATACTGATTCTATTCTAACACAAAGCATCATAAAATACTTCAAAAATATAACAAACATCATTTTTCATAATAAGAGTAAAAATCATCACTTCTATGGAACAAAGTTTCATGGTATACTAGGATTGGTGATAAAAATGAGTATAATGACACAATTAGAATTTGAACTGGAATTCTCTCAATCAGAAAAACAAATTGCAAAATACATTTTAAATCATGGTGAAGAAGTTTTAAGCATGTCAGTCAAAGAACTGGCAAAAGAAACATATACTTCTCCTGCGACCATTGTCAGACTCTGTAAAAAAATAGGTTTAGAAGGTTATAATGATTTTAAAATCAAATATTCTGCCGAATTACAATATGATTTACATCATACTGATCGTATTGATGTCAATTTTCCTTTTTCTAAAGATGACAGTTATCCTATGATTTGTCATAAGTTATCTTCTCTTTATCAGGAAGTCATTGCAGATACAATTAAACTTATTGATTTTACTGAATTAAATAAGATTGTTGATTTATTATATCCCCATCAGCATATTGATATTTATGGTTCTGGTAATTCCTTATTAGCAGCCATGAGTTTTCAACATAAGATGATGCGTATTTCCAGAGATGTCAATTTAAGAATTTTACATGGTGAACAGGTCTTTATGTCATATAATTCCAATTCCTCACGTATTGCGATGATTATTTCTTATTCAGGAGAAACCAATGAAAATATTCAGATTGCTCAAACCTTAAAAGAAAACAATACACCCATCATTGTTTTAACATCAGTTGGTGATAACCGTTTATCTCATTATGCTGATTATATTTTAAATATTGGTTCTAGAGAAAAGATTTTTACGAAAATAGCTCCTTTTGCTTCACAAATTTCTATTGAATATCTCTTTAATGTCATTTTCTCTTGTATTTTTCAAAAAGACTATGAACAGAATATTCAAAATAAAATTAGTTACGATAAAAAGAATGATTTTCGTCATCCATTATCTAGTCCAGTGAGTGATGAAATAAAGTAATTTCATAATATGAAAAAAAACACGTTTCAATACTTTTTTTGTTATGATTGAAAAAAACAAAAGTTATGGAGGGTGAATCAATGAAATCTTTACAAATGAAATATAATGGATTACAAATTCTTTTCTGGTTATCCTATTTAGCTATTTATGGTTATGTGGCTATATTTTTACAATACCGTGGTTTATCCAATACGGATATTGGGATAGTGACAGGTGGTGGAGCTATTTTGTCCATCTTTTTATCTCCATTTATCTCATCCCTTTTATCACGCATCAAAGGTTTATCTATTAACAAACTGATTTTCACCCTATACTTGATCATGATTGTCATCTTTACTGTCTTAACAATCATCACTTCACCTATTTTTCTCATTATGATTTTATATGTTTTCCTATTAAGTCTGATTGCTGCAATGGTTCCTCTATTTTCTACAATATGTATGAATTACTTAAAAGATGGTCAATATATCAATTTTGGTTTAGCTAGAGGACTAGGCTCTATCTCTTATGCTGCGGGAGCTATTATTGTTGGTCAGCTGATTGATTTTTTTAATCCAACAGTCATTGCATTTGTCTATGCAATTGCCAGTATCGCTTTATTAATTCTTCTTTATACAATGCCACCCTATCAAATTCAAGAAGAAACAACGACAAAAAACCAGGAAAATATATTCTCTGTTATTAAAAAATATCGTATATTTTTTTTCATTCTTGTAGCTTTTACATTTATGTATGCTGCTTCAACAGCCTTATCAACTTATTTAATTAATATTGTTAAAAATCTTGGTGGAAACACTTCATTATATGGAATTGCTGTCTTTTGTATGGCTGCCAGTGAAATGCCAATTATGTCCATCACTTATCGTTTATTAAAAAAATACCGTTCTGAAACATTACTTTTAGCGAGTGCTTTCTTCTATGTTTTGCGTAATCTGACAATCTGTTTAGCACCTCATTTGATTGTCTTATTGATAGGTATGATGTTCCAGGGATTATCTTTTGGACTCTTTACTGCAACCATCACTTATTATGTCAATGATCATCTTGATGAAAGTGATCAAATGATGGGACAAACAATGATTGCGATGATGTCAACAGGATTAGGATCATCCATAGGAAATATCTTTGGTGGTATATTACAAGATAGTTTAGGTTTAAATAGTATGCTTATCTTTGTATGTGGATTGACTTTGATTGGATGCTTCATTATGTTTATGACATTGAAAAATAAAGTTGGTTTAGGACATCGTCCTTTAATCAAGTCTACGAAAAACAGCTAATGATTTGGTTTCATGAGCTGTTTATTTTATATTTGATAATCTTTCAAATAATTCTAAGAATTCTTTTTCAACATCTCGATAATGTTTTTCTGTAAAACATGGTTGACTTTTTAATAAACAAGTCGGCTTTGGTTGCTGCTCCATCAATGTATATAGTTCATAAGCTAACATATCATCATCTATCCTTTTGATTTTTAAAAGGTCTTCGTCTTTTAATTCTGAAAGTTCATACTTTTCAAAAATAACTTTTATCCATTGACTTTCAATATCCTCATAAAGCTTTAAATGCTGTTTAAGAGGTCTGATAATATCTGATATATAGGCTTCACTGGCATCATGTAATAGACAGGCCAGTGATAGTCGAGAATCACGATATCGAAGAAATGCTTCTTGAGCACAGTTAAGACTATGTTGTGCTACAGAATAAAACATTTTTAAATGGCCGCCACCACGACATAATAAGCTTAATGCATGCGCAATGTCTTTGATATCTATATCATCTTTTGTAAATGCAAGAGGATTAATTTTTTTACCTGTATATGTATGCATATATGAATTCATAGAAACACCTCTAAAAAGACTGATATTTGTCTTCCCTTAACAACAAAATCTTCTTTGAAAAGCAAACCATCATCAAAATAATTGTTGACAAATTGATTTTTTAACATATCACTTTCACCTTCTTTAAAAACCATTGCTTTACGTATCCTATTATATATGACATAGTTTGAAGTCGCAATAGAAACAAAAAGTGATGAGAAATTCTCATCACTTACCAGATTAGATTAATAATTTTCAGTCATTCTTTCGAAATATGCTTTTGGATAACCGCATGTTGGACATCTTTCAGGAGCTTCTTCTCCTTCATAAATGAAACCACATTGTCTACATTTCCATCCTTTTGGGGCATCCCCTTTGAATGTTTTTCCTTCTTTATAATTTTTTAATAATCTTAAATAGCGTGCTTCATGTGATCTTTCAACTTTACCGACATTTTCAAATTTAATAGCTAATTCTTCGAAACCTTCTTCTCTTGCTTCTTGAGCCATACGTTTGTACATATCAGTCCATTCTTCATTTTCTCCAGCAGCAGCATCTTCTAAGTTTTGATCAGTTGAACCAATACCATGGAATTCAGCAAACCACATTTTTGCATGTTGTTTTTCCTGGTTAGCTGTTTCTTCAAAAATAGCAGCAATTTGTTCTAAACCTTCTTTTCTTGCCATTTCAGCAAAATAAGTATATTTATTTCTTGCTTGAGATTCACCTGCAAAAGCTTCCATTAAATTCTTTTCAGTTTTTGTTCCAGCATATTTAGATTTCTTTTCTTCTTCAACTTTTTCAAATTGACTTGCTGGAGCTTTACAGATTGGACATTGTTCTGGAGCTGTTTCTCCTTCATGAACATATCCACAAATTTTACAAATCCATTTTGACATTTTCTTTTTCCTCCTTCTTCATCTATCTTCATTATACACCTTAAAAATAATAAAGCAAGGACTTTTTTAATAATAG
Source organism: Massilimicrobiota sp. An142 (assembly GCF_002160725.1). NCBI lineage: Bacteria > Bacillati > Bacillota > Erysipelotrichia > Erysipelotrichales > Erysipelotrichaceae > Massiliimicrobium > Massilimicrobiota sp. An142. The sequence continues at coordinate 10,231 of NZ_NFLD01000001.1, forward strand.
TAATTATTATTAATAATATTATACATTGCTTTTAAGAAGATAACCATGTATAATGTGAAATGAAAAAAGAATATCGTCAGTAGTGACTTTTATCAAGCACTAACTTTTCTTTTTTAAACTTATGAAAACGTCGTATTCTATGATAGAAATGACAGTGGAGGTACAAATGAATAAACAAAAAACTAAGAATCTTGCATTCATGTCGCTTTTTATTGCCATTGAAATTTTAATGGTTATGGTTCCTTTTCTAGGTTTTATTCCTATTGGTCCATTACGTGCCACAACTTTGCATATTCCTGTTATTATTGCAGGGATTGTCTTAGGGAAAAATAAAGGTGCTCAAGTTGGTCTGGTTTTTGGCTTATCAAGTCTATTTATAAATACAATTCAGCCAACCATTACATCTTTTGTTTTCTCACCATTTATAAGTGGCTCATTTTGGAGTTTAGTGATTGCGATCATTCCTAGGGTCTGTATTGGATATGTTGCTGGAATGATTTATGAAAAATGGAAAAAACATCCTATATTAGCAATGAGTCTAGGTTCTTTTTTAGGTGCAATGACAAATACAATTCTTGTATTGGGTGGTATTTATCTTTTCTTTGGAAATCAATATGCTTCAGCTTTAGGCATGACATTTTCAAAATTGATGCCCTATCTTCTCACGATCATTGCGACAACTGGTTTGTTAGAAGCTATCGTTGGAACAATTATTTCTGTTATTGTTTCACGTATTTTAATTCAAATTAAGAAATAAGGTGAAAAAATGTCAAAAAAAATAATTATTGGTATTACAGGAAGTGTTGCGGCTTTTAAAAGCATACAGCTCATTAGTGATTTAGTGAAACAGGGATATCAGATTGAAGTCATGATGAGTGAAAGTGCTACACGTTTTGTGACTCCTGTTTGTATTCAGTCGCTGACAAAACGTAAAGTCTATGTGGATACATTTGATGATGAAAATCCAGCTATTATTACCCATGTAGATATTGTCAAAGATGCTGACTTATTTATGGTTGTCCCTGCCAGTGCTCATACGATTGCAAAACTGGCATATGGTATGGCTGACAATATGTTAACAAGTGCTTTTTTAGCTGCCACATGTCCAAAACTTATTGCGCCTGCAATGAATGTTCATATGTATGAAAATCCTATCACACAAAAGAACATGCAGTTATTAAAAGAAACAGGTGTTGTTTTTGTAGAACCTATCTCAGGATTATTAGCCTGTGGTGATACAGGAAATGGAAAACTGGCAGATGAAGACACTTTATTAGAAATGATTGATTATATGTTAGCACCAAAAACACTTTCAGGTAAAAACATATTAATCAGTGCTGGACCTACACAAGAAAGTCTGGATCCTGTTCGTTTTATTACCAATCACTCAAGTGGTAAAATGGGCTATGCACTTGCGAAAGCTGCTTTCCAATTAGGGGCCAATGTCACGCTTGTCAGTGGACCTACGCATCTCAAAAAGCCACATGGAGTCAATGTTATTGATGTGATCAGTGCAAACGATATGTATCATCAAATCATTCAGTGTGTTAAAGAATATGATTATATGATTATGTCTGCTGCCGTGGGTGACTATGCCTGCAATGAAATAGCTGATGAGAAAATCAAAAAGCTTACTGATACACTCACATTGGAACTTCATAAAAACAAAGATATATTATTAGAAATTGGGAAAAGACGTTTAGCATCTCAGGTGATCTGTGGTTTTGCGATGGAAACAAGTCATCTTATCGAAAATGCTCAAATGAAGCTACAAAAGAAAAACTGCGATATGATTGTAGCTAATCATTTAAAAACAGATGGCGCAGGTTTTCAGGGAGATACCAATGTCGTCAGTATTTTAACACCACAAGAAATCACAGATTATCAAAAGATGTCTAAACAGGAATTAGCTTACATTATCTTAAATCAAATGAAAAAGCTGGAGGAAGAAAAATGTTAATTGTTATTGATATTGGAAATACAAATATTACAATGGGAATCTATCATCAAGATCAGTTAATTGGAACTTATCGTTTAACAACAAAATTCCAAAGAACGTCTGATGAATATGGATTTATGTTATTATCTTTTTTGAGCGCTTCTTCAATATCTGCTGATGATATTCAAGATATTATTATTAGTAGTGTTGTACCAAAAATCAACTATTCATTTACTAACTGTATCAAAAAATATTTACATAAAAATCCTATCTTTATTGGTCCAGGTGTCAAAACTGGTATTGATATTCGTATTGATAATCCTTCAACTTTAGGTGCTGACCGTCTGGTTGATGCTGCTGGTGCTTATTATACTTATGGTGGTCCTTGCCTCGTTATTGATTTTGGGACTGCTACAACTTATGATGTTGTGAGTGAAAAAGGAGAGTTTTTAGGTGGAGCAACTGCTCCAGGAATAGGCATTTGTGCAAATGCATTGTCTTCTCAGGCAGCTAAACTTCCTGAAATTGAAATTCAAAAACCAGAACGAGTGATTGCTAAAAATACTATCAAAAGTATGCAGGCTGGTGTCTTCTTTGGATATATTGGACAAACGGAATATTTAATTAAACAAATCAAAAAAGAATATCAACAAGATATGAAAGTCATTTCAACTGGTGGTTTAGGAAGAATGATTGCTAAAGAAACAGATTTCATTGATATTTATGATGCTGATCTTACATTTAAAGGTCTTAAAATCATTTATGATAAAACAAAAAAGAATTTATATGAAAAACAAGGTTTATAATGAACCTTGTTTTTCTTCTATATATATCATTTTAATCAATTGAGCTATAACATATTGTTTATCAAATAATGTCATCAATCTTTCATTTCCAATTTTATCATGTTCAGGATAAAGCAGAAAATGTAGAATGATGCCTACAATTCCTTTATTATTCATATGTTTAAGAATGTGCAAATCACCATTTAATAAAACAGAAAAATCTTTTTGCAGATATTCTTGAAAATCTTGCAGTAAATCATGAACGAATATATCAAACTGATAAACATAACTCTCATCACGTTCTAAAATTTCACAGATCCAATCGAGTAAAATATATAAATAATCTTCTTTTTGTAAAGGCTCTTGAAAATGTGCCTCTAGAAACTGCTGATAAAGATGATCTTGACTGCTACTTTTTGTATATTGACGTATATATCTTTCTGTCAATAAAATATTTTGATAAGTTTTTTCAAATAAGACAGTTTGAAATGGTAAAAATGTATATTTATGACCAACATACTTGTTCATTGCTTTTTGACCCTGCTGATATCCTAAACGTAGTGAACGTTGAATAGATTCTTTAGAAAAATCCATAAATCCACTGAGTTCAACAGTTGGATACGTATAATGAATATGAGGACGATGCAAATAATGGGAATGCTTAACAGGATAACTCATATCAATGACTAATACTTCATCTGCTCCCATAGCTAAAGCTAAATCAATGGGAACATTATCATAATACCCTCCATCAATATACGCCTGATCTTGAAAGCGATGAATAGGAAACAATGGAAAACAAGAGGCACTGGCTAATAAATAATCATAAATATGTTGACGTGGCATTTCTTCTTTTGTTATATACAAGGGTTTGAGTGATGGAAATTGCACTGTACATAATCCAAAATCAATTGATGATTGAAGGAGTTTATCTTCATTTAATAACTGGCGTATCAAATGTTTTAAAGGTGTAATATCAGCACCTTTTTCTTTCATATAATTCTTAAAAAATGAAATAACCAGATGTGATTGATCAAGCATATGATCAAAATCAAAACTCAAATCTGGTAAGCCCCCTTCAAAAACATCTTTTTCTTCAATATTTTCCCATAAATGCAAAAGAACATCTATATCCTTTTGCGCTAACAAACAGGCATTTAAAGCTCCTATAGATGTTCCCGTTACTATCTGATAATCCATTTGCGCTTCATGAATAGCTTTTATAAACCCAGCTTCATAAGCACCCTTGGCTCCTCCTCCAGCGAAAACAATTGCTTTTTTCAAAATTAATCTCCCCTTTTGCTCTCTTTTATCATATGAGAGAACTGTTCTAAATAGACATCAAATTCCTGAAAATCTGTTAAATGATATTCCCAGTTAGGAGAACCAATTTTCCCTGGTACATTAAAGCGACAAGATGTATCTTTGCCCATCAAATCCCAAAATGGAATAATAACTTCTTTGGCATCTAAATCTAAACAATAATTTAAGATTTTCTGATACATATGTTGTTGTGAATAATCTTGTAATAGTTCTTCTAATTTTTTATATTCATCTTCATCTAAAGTATTGAGCCATCCAACTAAAGTATCATTATCATGTGTTCCACTATAAACAACAACTTTTGAAAAATCAAAATCATAGGCATAATGGAACTGAAAAACATACATACCTTTTAAATAATAATGATCTCTCAACTGATAAACTTCATCTCTTAAATCACCCAAATCTTCAGCTAAAATAGATAAATGATTAATTGATGAATACAGAGTATCAAATAAATCATAACTTGGTCCTTCAACCCACTCCCCGATAACAGCAGTCGGTTCACTCGCTGGAATTTTCCAATACGTATCAAATCCCCTGAAATGATCAATTCTGACACGATCATACATTTGTTGACTCGCTTTCATACGTTCAACCCAAAAGGCATAATGGTGTTGCTTCAAATATTCCCAATTATAAATAGGATTTCCCCAACGTTGTCCAAATTTACTAAAATAATCAGGAGGTACACCTGCTACAAATGAAGGTGTCCCATCTTCTTCTAGTAAAAAGCATTCTCTATTTTGCCAGACATCTGCCGAATCTAATCCTACATAAATAGGCATATCTCCAATAATTTCAATATTTTTTTGGTGCGCATAATCTCTGAGTTGTTGCCACTGTAAGAAAAAGAAATACTGTAAGAAAATTTGATAATCAATATCCTTAGTAAACGGCAATAATGAAAAAGATTGATCATGTTGATAATTTTTATATTCTTCTGGCCATTCAGCCCATGAACATTCATGATGATGTGATTTAAAAACTCTAAAAATAGCATAAGAATAAAGCCATGACTTATTTTTTTCAACAAATTCCTGATATTGCTGATCACCATGAAAACGTGAAAATGCCAAACGATAATATGCTTGTTTTTGTTTTCTTACCTTTGCATAATCTACATATAAACTCTGTTGATTATCAATGTGAACTTCATCAGGATATAACAACCCTGCTTCAATAAAAGCTTCGATATCTAAATAAATTTCATCACCAGCATGACTTGATAAAGGCTGATATGGGGAATGACCATATCCTAATGGATTTAATGGCAGTATCTGCCAAATTTCAAGATGTGCTGCGGCTATTTTATCAATAAATTGATATGCATTTTGACCAAAATCTCCTACTCCATATGCACTAGGCAATGCTGAAATAGGAAATAAAATACCTGTTTTTTTCATAACTTTTCACCTAATAACCTATATTTTCCTCAATAATAATGACATGAATACGCTTTTTTTGTCCCTGATAAGCAAGTTTAACGTAACTGCTGCAAATACGTTCGTCACTTAAACAATCCTGACATTGTCCTAACTTTGTACAAGGTGTATGCTTATGCAATCGTAAAGCATTAGCTGGTGCACTATATTGACGTATATGTTCAATCGCTTCCTGTTCATTCGCACAGATTTTATTTATTCCAGCAATAACATAAACATCTTTAGGACCAAAGATCATTGCAGCTACACGATTACCTGTACCATCTATATTATATAAACATCCATCCATTGTCAAAGCATTAGTTCCTGTAATAAATATATCTGCCAATAGCCCTTCTCTTAAACGTTCTTTTACTTGTTCTTGAGATAATCCCATTTCATAACGATCTATAAACTGTACATCACTTTCTCTTATCAAATCAATGATTCCTAATTGTGATAATGTGACACTTCCTCCTACAGCAACTTTCTTTTGATCCTTTAAAACAGTTCTTAAATATTGTTTTAATTCATTTTCATCCTTCACAATCATACATGACATCTGATTTTTTTCAAAAGCCTTTATTAACTGATTTTCTTTCATACGTAATAATGTTTGATAATTTTCTTCCATTTTTTATCCTCCTATAATAGCAGTTGCCCTAACTGATAGATAACAAACGCAACCAGATATGCCATCCCGGTTTGAAATATGACTGTTAAAATTGCCTGAGGCCATGAACGTAATTCACGTTTTGTTGCAGCAAAAGCAGCAACACAAGGCATATATAAAACGGTAAAAACTAAAAATGTAAAAGAACTTAATGGTGTAAAAATGCCAATTAATGCTTGATTTAAAGCTGCTGTTGAAGAAGATTGTGTTAAAACAGTTAAAGTAGAAACAACTGACTCTTTTGCAGTAATACCTGTCATTAAAGCTGTTGAAGCACGCCAATCATTAAAACCAAGTGGTGCAAAAATAGGTGATACAAATGAGCCGATTGCAGCTAAAATACTTTGCGAACTGTCTGTGACAAAATCAAAAGTAAAACTAAAACTTTGTAAAAACCATATCACAATAGAAGCCATAAAAATGATAGTAAAAGCTTTATGGATAAAATCCTTTGCTTTATCTAAAACATTTAAATAGACATTTTTTAAAGTTGGAATACGATAAGCTGGAAGCTCCAATACAAATGGAACAGGTTCACCAATAAATATCGTATTTTTCAATAATAAAGCAGAAATAATAGCGACTAAAATTCCAATACAGTAAATGCTTATCATGACTATTGCTGCTTTATGAGGAAAGAAAGCCGCAATAATCATTCCATAAATAGGCAGTTTCGCACTACAAGACATAAATGGCGTTAAAATAATTGTCATCTTACGATCTCGATCACTGGATAAGGTACGTGTTGCCATAATAGCTGGAACACTGCATCCAAAACCAATTAACATAGGTACAAAAGAACGTCCTGATAATCCTATTTTTCTCAACGCCTTATCCATGACAAATGCAACACGTGCCATATAACCGCTATCTTCCAGCATTGATAAAAAGAAAAACAAAATCACAATCACTGGTAGAAATGATAATACGCTTCCAACACCTGCCAAAATACCATCTCCAACTAAAGAACGTAACCAAAAAGCAACATCATATTGTTCTAGAAGGCGAATGATCATATTTGAAAATTCTCCAATAATAGAATCCATTAAATCTTGTAATGGTGCTCCAATAAGTGAAAATGTCAAATAAAAGATCAACAACATAATAAGAATAAAAACAGGAATTCCTAAATATTTATGTGTCAATAAACGATCAATTTTCTCAGAACGAATTTGTTCTTTTGTTTCACTTTCTATAAAAACAGTTTGCTTACATACATCTTCAATAAAAGAATAACGCATATCAACAAGTGCTGCCTCACGATCTGTTCCTGCTTCTTCTTCCATCTTCTGTAAAATATGCTCAATAATATGACGATCTCCCTGATCAATATGCAATTGATCAAACATCTCATCATCACCTTCGATAATCTTTGTCACACAATAACGTAAAGGTAACTGTAAAGATTGTGCACTCTGTTCAACGATATGTGATATAGAATGAATAGCTTTATGCACAACACCATGACAAATATCAATATGTTGTGATGGCTTATCTAAATTATTTTCAATAGCCGTTATAACATCTTCAATACCTTCATTTTTACTTGCTGAAATAGGAACAATATCCATTTCTAAACGTTCCTTTAAGCCATCAATATCAATGCTATTACCACTCGTAATCACTTCATCCATCATATTTAAAACCAGAATCATAGGAATATTTAATTCTAATAATTGAGTTGTTAAATAAAGATTTCGTTCCATATTCGTTGCATCAATAATGTTAATAATTAAACATGGTTTTTCTTCCAATAAATAACGAATAGAAACGATTTCTTCAGCTGTATAAGGTGATAATGAATAAATACCAGGTAAATCTATTAATTCTAATTCATCTTTATGTTTTTTTATGAATCCTGTTTTTTGTTCGACAGTAACGCCAGGAAAATTCCCAACATGCTGAGAAGAACCAGTCAAAGCATTAAATAATGTTGTCTTCCCACAATTTTGATTACCAATTAAAGCAATTTTTTTACTCATCATCAACCACCCTCACTTCAATCAAGGCAGCATCCTCTTTCCTCAAAGTCAAAACATAGCTTCTTAAATAAACTTCTATTGGATCCCCCATAGGTGCCACTTTCCTGATTTTCACTAATGTATGGGGTGTTAAACCCATTTCTAATAAGCGTCTTCTCAAAAGTCCTTTACCATTAACAGATACAATCTGTACCAATGTTTGAGGACTCATCTGATCTAATGTCATACCCTCACCTCATCTACCTACCCATTATAACGCATTTTTTAAACAATGAAAATATTATCTTTTCCAATATCATTGACATGCTTCAAACAAGCAGTAAAATAATATTGAGGTGAAAACATGAAAAAATTATTAATTGTTGTTGATTTTCAAAATGACTTTGTGACTGGTAGTTTAGGATTTGATGAAGCTCCTCAACTAGAAAATCATATTGTCCATTTAATTCAGACATTCCAACGAAATCAAGATGATATTATCTATACAATGGATACACATCAAACAAATTATCTACAGACTTATGAAGGATTGCATCTTCCTATTGCCCATTGTATAGAAAATACACCAGGATGGCAGTTATATGGAAAAGTGAAAGAATTATTAAGTGATTGTACCTGCTATAAGAAAGAAACATTTCCATCTTTAGAAATGGCTATTGATTTAAAAAATAAAGAATACGAAAGTGTTACTTTAGTTGGACTTGTTTCACATATTTGTGTTTTATCGAATGCAATCATGGTCAAATCAGCTTTACCTGACACTCCCGTACGTGTAGATTTAAAAGGTTGTGCCAGCAGTGATCAAATCACTCATCAAAAAAGTATTGACGTTATGAAGTCTTTACAAATAGAAATAATTGAATAGTAAAAACCACGCCATGAATTGAACTTTTAGAGTTCATTCAAAAGACGTGGTTTTTTACATTTATAATAGACTTGTTTCAATATAAACACTCTTTAATAAAACATATCTTCATCATCAAATAAATTTTGTGAATTTAATTTTTTCTTTTGCATATATTGAACATAATCATGTTCTAGGATATCTTTACCTAAGAGATTGACATTCATAGGATTATCCATATTAAACTCATAAACATATGCTTGATCTTTAACTTGTCCATCATTATCTAAAATATCCATATAAATTTTATTATATTCATTATTCTGGCAATCTTCACCAAAATAACTTTCTAACTCATCAAGATGAGCTAAAGTCTGATCATTAACATCATAAACTTCACCAAAAATCATATCCTGACCTTCACATAAATAAGCAGGATAAATTTTACCAATAATTGTCATTAAACTTCCTTTTATATAACCATGACCACAATATGTTGCTTGATCTTTTAAATAAATGTCATAATTATACATACCTTGTCTTAAAGTTCCATATACAAATACTTTTGCCATTAATGTGTCGCTCCACCTGTTACTTTTAAATCTTCTTTAGTATCTACAATAGCTTCGATAGCTGCGCATAAACCTTCTACTATAGTTGATAAACTCATGCTTGCAGTGTTTGCTCTTTCAATAACTTGTTCTGGTAAAAATGGAATATGTATAAATCCACTTCTTTTCCCTGGATATTTCGTTTCAATTATGTGTCTAACTCCATATAACACATGATTGCATACAAATGTCCCTGCCGTATTAGATACTGCAGCTGGTATATTCTTTTCACAAATTCGTGCAACCATGGCCTTTATTGGCAAATTAGAAAAATAAGCTGCAGGTCCATCTTCAAAAACAGGTTCATCAATAATTTGTTGCCCAGCATTATCAGGAATACGGCAATCATCAATATTAATTCCAATTCTTTCAACAGTGATAGCTGTACGTCCTCCAGCCTGACCAATAGATAAAACAACATCTGGATCATATTTAGCAATTGCTTCATCAATGACCTTTAAAGATTGATGACAAATTGTTGGAATTTCTAATTTTATAATCTGAGCTCCTGCAATTTCATCAGGCAATAATTTTACAGATTCAATCGCGGGATTAATTTTATCTCCACCAAATGGGTCAAAACCAGTCACTAAAATTTTCATCTTTTATAACCTCCTAAAATGCTAAGACAAGCATTAATACAATATGAATAACAATCATAATCATAGCCATTGGAAGCTGTGATTTAATAACAGTCCATTTTTGATCTTTTGTTTCTAAAACGGCACAAGGAACAATATTGAAGTTTGCTGCCATTGGCGTTAATAGTGTACCACAATATCCAGCTGTCATACCTAAAGCAGCTACAATTGATGGATCTCCACCTTGATTAATAACAAATGGAATCCCAATACCAATGGTAATAACGGTAAATGCCGCAAAAGCATTACCCATAATCATTGTAAAGATAACCATACCTAAAACATAAACAATAACACCAATCACAATATTACCAGATGGGATAACACTTGAAATAATGTTTGAAATAACATCTCCAACACCTGCTTCATTAAAAACACTTCCTAAAGCTCCTAACAACTGTGGTAATAAACAAGAAGCTCCTACTTGCATTAATAAACGTGATGTATCACTACGTGTTTCAGATAATTTTGGTTTACAAATGATCATCGCTAAAACAAGTGCTACAAGACATGCAATTCCTGTCATAACGGCACCATCTAATGCAGTTGGATTTCCTGCACTGCTACCAAATGAAAATAATTGTAAAGTAAAGAAATTACTTAATTTCAAGAAAAATGTTTGTGCTGTTTCAGCATTATATTGAATTAAAGATAAAATTAAAGCCATAACCCCAATAGAAACAGCAGGAATAAAGATTTTATTTCCTAATTTTTCACTCGCTTGTTGACGGAATTCATGAGTTGATTCTGTAAATTCACCCATTTTCACCTGATTTGTTGCTGTTAAGCATCCCATAACAACAAGCATAGCTCCAATTAAAACATTGGGAAGTAATTTCCCTAACATAAAAATGACACCTAATAAAGCCCAGAATAATGTTGTTCCTACTTTTGCTTCTTTATTACGTGTTGCACGATAAGCAGTATCAAAACTTACAAATGCACATAAAACATAGAAGAACTCAGGAAGATAAATTGTTAAAAAGTCTAACATTATTTATTTCCTCCCTTCTTGATTTTTCTGTCATATAAAAAGACTTGAACAAATGTTAATGCTACAGAAATAACTGCAATATATATAGAAGCCGTTGCAATGGATGCAAGAGTCACTTCTGTAAATCCTGCTTCAGCCATTGTTCCATACATTAAAACAACACCACTGGCAGCTGGGAAACAGTTTTGTGCAAAGAAGTTTCCATAGTTTTCTACTGCAGAAGATAATCCTTTTAATGATTCTTCTTCTTTTTCATCTAACTCTCCACCTTTAACTTTTTCACCTGCTGCTTGAGCCATTGGATAAATTAATGGTCTTACAAACTGTACAACCCCACCGATTCTAATATTTAATGCAGAAGCAATAGTACGAATAACAGAGTAAATAGCTAAAACTTTTCCAGCTGATGCATTTTTTATTTTACCAATTAAATATGCGGCTCTTTCTTTTAAACCATATCTTTCGATAATCGCAATAACTGGGAAAATAATTAAGAAAATTGACATTAAACGATTAGAAACAAAAGAACTTCCTAAGATTTCTAATATTTCAATAAAACTCATTCCAGAGACTAAACCAGTCACAATTCCTGAAATAATAACAGTCGCTAAAACATCTAATTTTAAGGCAAATCCTACAACGATGATAACGATTCCAATCAGTGTTATATACTCCACAAATACACTCCCCTTTCAAAATGTTAACAAAAATATTATATATGAAATATTATATATGATTTTTCTATTTCTTGCAACTCAATGCCCTTTTCACTAAAGTTGTTCATTACTATTTTATACCAATATAACAATTTTTTATAAACAAATTTATGAATTATAGAAAATATAACGTTTTTTCATTATTTCATTTCAAAAAAACATTGTATACAACTTTAAAAAAGAGTATAATTTCTTTAATCAAAAAGGGGGATTTTTATGGAAATAAGAATTGAAAAAGCACAAACTTTAAAAGAAAAACCTAATCAAGATCAGTTAGGTTTTGGAAAATATTTTACTGATCATATGTTCATTATGGATTGGGATAAAGATCAAGGTTGGCATGATGCACGCATTGTCCCTTATGGACCCATTCCAATGGATCCAGCCACAATGGTTTTACACTATGCTCAAGAAACATTTGAAGGATTAAAAGCTTACCGTAATCCAAATGGCGATATTTTACTTTTCAGACCAGAAATGAATGGAAAACGTATGATTAATTCTAACAAACGTCTATGTATGGCTGAACTTCCTGAAGATATGTTTGTAGAAGCGGTTGAAGCCATTGTTAAATTTGAACAAGATTGGATTCCAACAGCACCAGATACATCTTTATATATTCGTCCATTTATGTATGCTTCTCAACCAGGCGTTGGGGTACATCCTGCTGACAGTTATCGTTTCATCATCATTCTTTCACCAGTAGGTGCTTATTATCCTGAAGGTGTAAACCCAGTGAAAATTTGGGTTGAAGATGAATTTGTCAGAGCGGTCAAAGGTGGTACCGGTTTTACAAAATGTGGTGGAAATTATGCTGCCAGCATTGCTGCACAAGTCAAAGCTGAACAAAACGGATATACACAGGTTCTTTGGTTAGATGGTGTTCATAGAAAATATGTTGAAGAAGTTGGAACTATGAATGTCATGTTCCTTATTGGTGATACCGTTGTGACAGCGGCACTTGAAGGTTCTGTCTTACCTGGTGTGACAAGAGATTCTATTATACATATCTTAAAAGATATGGGATATAAAGTAGAAGAACGTGATTTAAGTATTGATGAACTCATGGAAGCGGGTCGTACTGGTCAATTAAAAGAAGCATGGGGAACGGGTACAGCAGCTGTTATTTCTCCAATTGGTGAACTTTGTTATAAAGGTGAAAAAATAACGATTCATGACTTTAAAACAGGTCCTCTCACACAAAAACTTTATGACACTCTAACAGGTATTCAATGGGGGCGTCTTGAAGATAAATATCATTGGACAAAAGTTGTTAAATAATGAATATATAGAGATTTGTTTAAACAAACTTTTACATTTTAAAAATGATTTTGCTATAATATCAACGTTATCGAGCAGCAAAAAGGCGTAAGTCCAGATTATGGACTTATGCCTTTTTTGTCATTTAAAGGTGGAATATATTTTACAATTATAGCTGTGATGTTATTCTTAACAAGAATTTTCATAGGAAAAGTGGCCGATCAAAAAGGCGAAGCGATCTTTGTTTATACATGTCATATGTGTAGGTTTATTGCATTATTCCTGATAGCCTTCATACCTCATAACATCACTTTTCTTCTTTCAGCAGCCCTTTCTGGTTATGCCTTTGGAGGAATTGAACCCGCCTTACAGTCTATGGCCGTGAGTATTGCACCACCTCAAAGAAGAGGTGCAGCCAATTCAACATTTCTATGTGCTTATGATATGGGAATTGGTTTAGGTGGAGGAATCGCTGGTGTTTTGATTGATATGATTGGATATAATTATATGTTTGCCATCATTGCTATAGCAAATATTTTATCTATTCTTATTTATATTGCTATTGGCCAAAAGCATCCATCATCATTAACATATCGTTTAAAAATACAAAAAGAAAAGCAAGCTTAGACTTGCTTTTTATTTACGCTTTTCAATTGGCTGATAGTCTTTTAATGTCCCAACATATTTTGTAGCTGGTCTGATAATACGGTTTGAATATAATTTGTTTTCTACATTATGTGCGATCCAACCTACTGTTCTTGCAACAACAAATAATAATGTATAAAGATCACTCGGTATATTCAACATATTATAAACAAGACCGCTATAAAAGTCGACATTCGTACAGACATGAATTCCTTTTCGTTGATAAATTTCTTGAACAGCAATTTCACCAAAACGTTTATAAAATAAATATTCCTGATGACGCCCTTTTTCAATGGCCAATTCCTCACAGATTTGACTTAACATCTCACTACGAGGATCACTTAATGTATAAACAGCATGTCCAATTCCATAAACAAGACCACTGCCATCATTGAAATCTTTATCCAAAATACGATTAATAATCATTTTTATTTGATCATCAGTTGCATCTAATGATATTTCTTCAATAACGTTTTCCATTTGTTTTTTTACAGCTAAATTTGCTCCTCCATGACGTGGTCCTTTTAAAGAACCAATTGCTCCAGCTACTGAAGAATATATATCTGTTCCAGTTGAAGAAATAACGACATTGGTAAATGTAGAGTTATTTCCTCCACCATGGTCTGCATGTAAAACCAATGCAATATCTAAAGCTTCTGCTTCTTTTTGAGTAAATTTTCCGTCATTTCTCAATAAAGATAAAATCGTTTCAGCAATACTCAAATCTTTTTGGACATGATGAATAACCAAACTCTTTTCATCAAAATAATGAACTTTTGTCTGATATGTATAACAGACAATACTTGGAATCTTAGCCAATAAATCAATTCCCTTGTTAAGAGTTTCTATTATACTCGTATTATCAGGATCATCATCATAACCATATAACATCAATACTTCCTGCTGTAATTTATTCATTAAATTTTTAGCTGGAAATCCTAAGATATTGGCCTCTAAATAATGTGGAGGCAATTCATAACGATCACTTAAAACTTTTTTGAATTTTTCAAACTCATCATATGAAGGCAAATAACCAAAAAGAATTAAAAAACACACTTCTTCAAATAAATATCTTTTCTCTTTTCTTTGACCATTTATAATGTCTTCAACATTAATACCACGATAATAAAGACTTCCATAATCATCTGTTTTTTCTCCATCTTGGATTTTATATCCAACAACATCAGAAATTTTAGTTAACCCAACCAATACTCCTGTACCATCTTCATTACGTAAACCTTTTTTCACAGAATAAGTTTGATAAAGTTCATTATCTATATGATTTTCAACTAAGGACTTTTCAAAAAAATCTTGGATTTGATCATTCATAGATTCTCACCCCTTTTTCTATATTAAGTCCATTATATCACTATTTTGTATAATTGTATACAACAATTAATCAAACCAAATTAGGAATTTTCGATAAATATCGAAAAAATTTTACACTCTTGACAAAAATTCATTTCAGTGCATTGACTGATACAATTGTATCATTAATGTTTCAATAGTTTTTTTCCTAAAATAATCTTCTAAATATATCCATCATTAATCAACTTAATGATGTTGCTATTACCATTGTTTTCTGCGGATTTAGAAAAAGCCAAATTAATATCTTCGGATGCCCCAATTAACACACAGCATTCCTTAGCCCTTGTTATTGCAGTATATATTAAATTCATATTTAACATATTTTTACTGTTTTTATCAATAATCACAAAAACATATTGAGCCTCTGAGCCTTGTGATTTATGGATTGTAATTGCATATGCAATGTCAAGTTCCTTAGCCATATTCTTATCATATTTAACAATCTTAGAATCAAAATCAACAATAATATTATCACAAGATATATCTATAATTTTTCCAACATTTCCATTAAAAACACCAATATCATAATTATTCTTAATTTGAACAACCTTATCACCTTTTTTAAAAACTCTATTACCAATCTTAATAGAACAATTTTCTAAATTGTATTTTTCTTGAATTTTCTTGTTAATGTTTCTAACAAAATTGTTGTTTGGGTTTAAAATCATGATATCATCAATATTGACATTTCTCTGTTTAATAAAATTATCAATAGCCTTAATAGCTATTTTTTCAGTGTCAAAATTGCCAGCATCTATGTAATAGAAATTATTATCTGTTATTAAGTCAGTAGTCTTACAACCATTGATGATATTTTGACTATTTTTAATGATGCTGCTTATACTGGATAGTCTATGTATTTCATTTAGTTTGATTTTAAAAATATTAAAACTACTATTAAAATCTGCTTGTACAAGTTTTTTAAAAATATTACAACCTCCAATTGGAGGTAATTGGTTATAATCGCCTACCAATATTAACTTACTATTTTTGTTAATATGTTGAATTAAATATTTAAAAAGAATTATATCAATCATACTACATTCATCAACAATAACATAATCAGTATTGATATCCTTAAGACTTCCAACATATTCCAAATTATTTAACCCAATTCCTCGATGAATTGTTTGACAGATACATCTGTCATCATTTATTTTCTTACTCAAAGCATCAGCAACTCTTCCTGTTGGAGAAAGCACCATTACTGTCTTTTGTAATGAAATTATTTTCTTGACAATTTCTGTTATTGTAAAAGATTTTCCTGTTCCAGGACCACCAGTTATTATAGATAATGGATAATTAATAGAATTTTTTATAGCTAAATTTTGCGAAAAGCTTAAATTATCTTGAAAATCATAACTGATTTCACATATTTTTTTGCTCGATAAATTTCTTAAACACTTAGAAATATCTTTTTCGATATAATAGTTATTTCTAATATATAGAAAATTATTTACTTTTTTAAACATTTCTTTACCATTTCTATAAGAAATAATATCATCAATATTAATATCTTTAACTTGTATTTGTCTGTTTATTAAATTAACATAATTAACAATATCATTAATTGTATTTTTATCAATTTTTACAAACATGTCTCCATTTTTCTTAAATCTTTCAGAAATATACTGAAATAAGCAAGCTTGTGTTCTTTCCTTATTAAGATAACTTCTATAACCCCAATCAAGGTCTTGAACTCTAACACCATAATAAGCAAGATAATATATATTATCCTTAATCATATCACTACTAAAATCATTACTTGCATTTTTAAGATTTTTATTATTTTTGAGAAGATTGTTAGCCCCTGAGCACGCATTTAGATATGTTTCATAAAACTTAACAATTCTGATAACTTCTTCTATTAAATCATCTTCAACACCAATTTCTTCTAAAACATTTCTTTTCACAAAAGATGAATTTAACACTTTTTGTCCAAAATCTTTGTATAACAAATTAATTTGATTATTGTTCAATATGTTTTTAAAAATATATTTTAATATTTGGATAAATTTCTTATCATTATATGGATTAGCAGAAGCGAATGGAAGATAGAGACATTGACCAAATTTCTTGTCAAAAAATACATCATATGTTCCTTCAATTTCGAAATCTTCTGATACTTCAATAATGCAATCAATCTTAACAACAATACCATCATTTATATCATCATCACAAGAAATATCTTTTGCGATTGCGAGCGTTCGAAACAGAAACTCTCCTTCTAATTCTTCTGAAAATAGAACTTTTTGTATTTTAAATTTGATAAATTTCTTATCCATATAAATCGCCTCCATTAATCTATATCTTACAATATATTATAAATTTCAAGTGGTGCAGTTATTACTTTTTTTAAAAAAAAATTGTCTTATTAAACAATTTTTTTTATTTCATTGAAAAATTTCTTTCCATCTGAAGAAAAACCAGATTCTGTTTTGTTAATCGGAATTGTGTTGAAAATTATCAAAAATGTGTTGATGAAAACAAAGACATGACTATTTAATAGTATTCCTAATACTACCATTAACATATTCATCAAAATCCCTGAAACATATACAATTGATTTTTTAATAGAATATTCTGTTGAAGTGTCTTCTGTCTCATATCCATAAACAACATAAGATGCTATTGGATTTAATCTTAGTGTAAAATTTTTTAAAGTAAATAATTTTGGTCCAACTCCAAGACTAAACTCAAAAACTTGAAAATTTAAAATTTTGCAAGCTAAAAAATGTCCTAATTCATGAGCAAAAACACTTATTGCAATCAATAGTAGTTCAAAAATAAAATATAACATATAATTCACCTCATTTTAATGTTTTTTATATTATATTAAAAATCTTTATTAAAAATAAAAAAGAAAAATTAAATTTTCTTTTTTTCATAAATCTTAACAATTCTGTAAAATGTACTATGTGACATTCCTAATCTTCTAATAGTCTGAGTCGCAGTCTGCTGACCACTTTTCCATTTTCTATACTCTTTTGGGAAATTATCAGGAATCTCAACTCTTGGTCTTCCGATACATTTTCCAGCTTTTCTTGCAGCTTCTATGCCAGCCATCTGTGCTCTTTTTTTCTCAGCAACTTCTCTGTCTGCACAATATGCGAGAAGTGTTGTTACCAAATCAATAATTAATTCTGTCATAACACCACCATCTTTAGAATTAGGTCTTGTGTCGAGAAAAGGCATATCATCTACAACCACATATATACCCAACTTGTTCAACAATTTCCAATTTTCTAAGATATCCTTATAAGTTCTACCAAGGCGGCTGATAGAATCAATTACCAATGTATCTCCTTCTCTTAATAATACATCTATTAAATAAGAGAATACTGGTCTATCCTTTCCACTAATTCTACCTGATATTTTTTCAGCATAGATATTTTTTGAATCAATCTTGTATTTGTCCTTAAACAATATAACTTGCCTATCTAAGTTCTGCTCTCTTGTCGAAACTCTTGCATACGCATAGATTCTTTTAGTTGTTTCTTTTACTTTTTCCATTTTAATTATCCTTTCTTTTTTATTATTTTTATATTATATGCAAAAAATTATTGTTTAATAAAAAAAGCCAATTTATCGGCTTTTTTTAGTATTTTTTTTAAAATTTCTGTATTCATGTTGAAAAATTCTATATTTAAACTCAAGATACAATTTAGTATCAATATATGATAATGGTTTAATCATTGTGTTTAGTATTTTAAAAATTATAGCCATAATACAACACCTCCAATTATTATTATTAATATAAATATTGATAAGAAAGCTATGATAATTTTATTAGCCTTATCGATTAAGTCTTCGCATGATAGATATAAATCATTAAGTAACTGGTCAGCTGGATTATAATCGAGTTCAATACTTAATTTTTTTCTTATTTTTCTAATTTTTATGTATTGTTTGAAAAATTTAATCATAAATTGTTTCCTCTTCTTATATTTTTTCGACCATATCCTCCTGCTGCTTCATTAAACTTATCTACTTTTTTATTATAAGCTTTAAATAAAATATCAGTAAATTTATCAACAACACGCTCAATTTCTTTTTTAGTAGACACATCTGAGTTATCATATAATTTTTTCAAATCATCTAAAATAAAATCATAATTATTATTTTTCATATATAAAAACCTCCTTAAATTCTTTATAATATATAATATTAACAAGTGGTGCAGTTTATAACTTTTATTCGACATTTTTTTAAAAAAAATCTATTATTTTATTAAAAATAATAGGTCATAAGTTAATTAAAATTGTGAATGGTATCATTAATGTAAATACCAATAATGATATGCTTGACAATGAGCATAAGATATCATCTTTTAGTTCCTTGATAATTATTTGATTATTTTTTTTATTGAAAGAAAAACAAAATAATAATATTAGAAAAATAGGTAATAATATTATTGACTTGAACATATCTACAATTACTTTTAGCATAATAAAACCTCCTTAATGATTAATACAATATAATTATATCAGTTTTATCAATGGATATAATTGATATGATGTTCGAGTGATGCAACTGAGTTTCAAAAGGTATACCTTTTGATACAATATATATTAAGTGATTTTTTTATCCCAAAAAGTTATGTTTTTTATTTTTGAAACATCTCAAAAATAAATTGTTTTTTGAGACAAAAATTAAAAAGCGGTTTAACCCGCTTTTTTACTTAATAGAAAAATCCATAATTATATCATCTATATCTTCTTCTTTTACATCTAACATTTTTCCTTCTAATGCTAAGTTAATCTTATCTTTAGTAATGTTAGAAACTCTAACACCATTATCTAACAATTTCTTAGCCAAAATATCAGCCTCTTTAAGTTTTGCATTAGTTAATTCTTGGATTATATAATATTTCATGTCTTTTGAAAACTTATTATTTTTATTTTCCATCTTTCTTAATTGTTCAGGTGGATTATCTACAATATTGATTAATCCTAATACTTGATATGTAACCATTAATCTTCGAATATAAGCTTGAGATAATACTTTTGTTTTTGTTTTAAAATTTTCTCCTTCTTCTTGAGTAATTGATTCATTGATTTTCTTTAGCAAATTATGAATATATGATGATGTTAAAAGGATTATGATATTTCCATTATTGTTAAATGAATTCTTATAAGAGTTATCTAAAGCCAACATCTGTATTTGCTCAAAAACAAACATGTTTTTCTTAATCATTTGACTTAAATGTCGATATCTGTCTATTTCCTTGATTTTGGAAATATTATTAATAATTTTTTTTCTTTCTCTCATCTTGATTCTCATCTCCATTCCAACAATTTCAATATTTAATTCTTCGCAAAGAAGCTCGATTGCTTTTTGATAGAACCTTATATTGTTTACTACTTTAAATAATTGTATTACAGTGCAAGTTATGTTTTTGTGGTCAAACTCATATTTCTTACCTTCATTGAAAATTAATCTTTCTGAAAAATGAAACATCAATTTATTGTTTCTTAATACTCTCATTGTTCCAGAGACATAGAACATGTTTCTAAAATCCTCATTTACTTTAACGCCAAATATATCTGAGAAACTAATTAATCTGTTAATTAGTTTTTCTGCTTCTTCAAAAGATTCAATTTTTAATTTATTTTTGTATCTATAATTAGAAATGTTATGGTTGAACAATTTAAAAATTGATGAATTATTATTAAGCTGTTCTGATAAGATTTCTTCATCAAAAATCTGAGATTTAACAATTTCATTTATATTTCCAGAATTTTTCATTAAGATAAGCCATTCCTTATGTTTTAGGTTAATTTCCTTGTTGTTAAAACACAAAGTATCAATCATACTGCACCACCTCCACATTATAATATATTAGAAATATGAATCGAATATAACTTAATTTAACTATTTTTTCAAAAAAGATGGTTAGTAAAAACTAACCATCTTTATTTTCCTTTATTTTCCCTTAGTGAATTCAAGCGTATATTGTTCAACATCATTGACATCAAGAACATTAGTATCACTCACCATTATCATATTAGTAAATACTTCCTTATGAGTATCATCCTTGTATATTTCTATATCAAACAGAATATCTGAATCTAAAGACTCAATAGCTTCCTTAATATACTCATTGACAGTATATGACTCAAATGTAATAGTGATTTCTTTTTTTCCCATGACAATATATGTTGTATAATCATAAGGAAATTGTGTAACATCTTTTTTCTCCTTAGATTTCTTAATTTCAACTTTTCTACACTCATACAAGATAGAAGAATTTGAATCTCCTGATTTCTTCACCTTAATATATGCAGTATCACCTTTGATAATTTGCGACAATTTTTCTGCCATAATAAATCACCAACTTAATCTTGTGGTTCTTGTAACTTAATCAATGTAGCTCCAGGTGCTAATGCGAGTGAGTAACTTGTGTCAGTAAGATTTGATACCTCTAATCCCTCATCATATGACTCGCAAGCCACCTTATACTGAGACCATGCACCTTGTGTGTAATCTTTTGTGAAAGCAATGTAGAAATCAGTATTAGTATCTTCACATTCTTTAATCAAATCTTGACCAGGGTCATTTACTGCTTGTCTGCAGGTTAGTGTTAAAGTTACATCTTTTTTCATGAATACTTTTGTTTTGAATTCATCCAAGAAAACAGTAGTATCAGCAGAGTCTCTCTGTGATTTAACTTCAATTTTATAAGATGTTTCCACAAACTGACCATCTTCAGACCAAGGTGTAGTCATCTCTGTGTTAGATACCTTCACTCTAACTTTATCTCCTTTAATAATTGAATTTGCCATATATAATCACCTCAATTTTTTGCGTTAACAAAATTAATAATATAATTTAAAGAAATAAGCTTTCTATTCTTTTCATCGAAGCCCAAATCAATAGGCCCACTAATTTTTTCACTCGAAAAAATTTCAACATCATCAACAACATATCCAGATACATTATTTAATTTGTGCTCAATCAAATCCGATAATCTAAATGAATTTAACAAATCATCATTGTATATCATTATTTGAATTTTTGCTTCATACAAGTAACTATTTCTAAATGATTGGCATTTTTCGAGTCCCTTTCCTCCTGTCTGTCTTAAGTATATAACATCGCCTGTGGGTTTGATTTTTCCAATAGAAATATTTTCTGTTTCTAAAATTTCCTTGAGTAATTTCTGAACAAGTTCGATATAACTCATATAATCACCTATTTTTTAAATCCTTTAGAAAATTCAGAAACCAAATCTGTTTGATAGAGAGGATTCTCAAGATACTTAGAATGAGTTCCTGGAGTAGTCCAGTTAGTAGCTTCATCATCCATCTCATGCGGATAGATTGCGTGCTTGCAATCATAAACTATTGAACCAATATACTTAGGACTGATGTTAGAATAAGTCTTAATTTTCAATTCTCTTAAAACACCTGTCTTACTACCAGAGCCTATTTTTTTTCCATTGAAATAAACCCCTAATGACTTTCTTAATTCTCCTTTATCCATCGGGCATATCTCATTACTTTTTCTTGCAACAGACAATATTACCTCAGCCATTCCATCCTGTATTTTAAGATTAATATCAGATTCTATTTGCTTAAAACCCTTAGAAATATTCTTATTTGACATAGACCAAATCCAACCCAATTTCCTTAATTTTCTGAACCTGATATACTTCTACTCCATCTATCAAATCTCCTGCTTTAACTCTTCCAGTCATAACATAATAGTTTGAAATAATGGTTTGAGTAATGACACTATCATTAGTAGTTGTCATTACTTTCTTTTCTCTTTTCTTGTAACATTGTAAATAACTCTCTTTCTGATAAACAGGCATGCCATTTTCATCGATTTTAATTAATTTTTGAAATTTGACTTTTTCAGTCAAAAACTTATCAAGCATCATAAATCTAAAGGAGCAGATATAGTGGCATAACCTGATGATTTAATAGAAGAATTAGGATTAATTCTTTCAACAATGTTGCTAATCTGTTTTAAAAGAGATGATGGATAGGTAGTAGATTCTCGGTATGTTGTCTGTATTATGTCAAATTTCTGGCTCTGAATTCCACTAACTTCCAGTGTGTTTAGTTTGTAAATAGTCAAATCTTCTATTATTGATGAAATTTCATCAAAATACTTTGAATCAATTTCAGATTCTTCTTTTCCTATTTCAGCTAATATTTCGATTTTAGATTTTTTAGCGATGATTTCTATTTTCTCGAAATCTGCCCCTGTTATAACTTCTACATTAGAAGATATTGTTTGAATGTCAATCATATTAACCACCCCTTGTTATTAAACAAGGGAAACAGCCAATACTATTTCCCTGTTTTTTCTTAAAAATTAAACTTGTGGTTTAGCTAATGCGATAGCTTGTGGATTACCAGTAGCACCTAATTCAGTGATGATTTCTGATAACTCTCCATCGAAATCCTTAGCATTATCTTTTTGGAAAAAATCTCTTAAGACTCTAATTCCAACACTTGCGATATCATAAACTAAGACTTCTCCAGTAGATAGTTCATCTTCGCAATAAATATTGACAACAGGACCATATACTGATTTGTATTTTGTTACAGCAACACCAGCAATAGCGTCTCCACCATCATTAACATTAATTGTTTTTCCTTGTAATAATAATTCTTGCAATGTTGGTAAATCTGCTGATGAAACAGCTAAGAATAATTGACCTTTAGCAACCTTACTAACTTTTAGAACCATGTTGTCGATAATTGCTTTAGTTAATTCGCCTTCTACTTCAAAAGTATTTTCTTCTGCTACTAAATTCTTGAAACCAGCAGTAGCTCTTGGGTCTGTCTTAGATAATTCACCAACAACAATTGCATGATTAATATCTTTTTTGATTGCAATTAAAGAATATTGCAATTCATTTTTAATGATGTTTTCGCCATTAGCTTTAGCAACAGCGATTGCAGTAGCAGTAGCTTTAGCAGTTTTCTTGAAAATTTCACAAGCGTTTTCTACATATTCATAAGTGGATTTTTCAGCATTAGCTGGTGCTGAACCTTCTCTCTGTTTTCCAGAGTAAGTTCTATCTCCAATTTTTGCGTATTTGTCATTGAAAATTTCTTGAGATGTCTTAGAAACTCTTTTGTGATTTAATAAAAGAGAATATGTAGCAGTGTTAGGAACATCTAAGATTCCCATTACTTTATCAAAATCCTTTTTTTGTAATTTTGGAAAAGTGTAAGTATCCATCATATTATAATCAACTCCTATTAATTATTTTTTTCTAATGAATCGAAAAAGCTATCAAAATCGGTAATTTTAGGGTTCTGTTTTTTCTGCGAAAAACCATCAAAGATATCTTGACCACCCATCTTAATTTTATTAAAATCAGCTTCAGCATCAGCTTTTCCTTTGTTATACGCACCATCAATTGCTGTTTTGTAATTGTTGATAAAATCCTTAGCATCTTCAACAGCATTTTCTGAATTAATGAAAGCATCTGTTTTTAGCAATTTAGAAAGAGTTTCATCTTCTAATAGATTAAGAGATGCCTTATATTTTTCGATGTCGAAATTAAATCTATCAACCTTCAGCTTGATTTGAGCATTTTTTAAATCTCGGTCTTCTTTTTCTTTTTCAGATAATTTCGAATCTTCCTCAGCTTTTCTTTTAGCTTCTTCTTCAGCCTCTTTCTGTTTTTTTAATTCATTTTTGACATAATCAAGTAATTCTTCCTTAGTGAAAGATTCCTTTGATTCTTCTGATTCAGCAGTAGTCGAATCCACATCTTTTTTTTCTTCTTCATTAGAATTTACATCAATATCTTTATCCATGATAATACCTCCTTTATTTTAGAAAAAAGAGATTATCTCTTTTAATTTATTTTATTTTTTTAAAATAAAAATATAATTATTATTTAACTTATAATGCATTTTTTTTAAAAAAAAGAGCTTTATAATGCTCTTTTAAAATAATGGAGGAGGAATAAAAATGAAATCCGAATAACAATAGTTATTCATATTTATTATATTCATAATAATTATGAATATAATTTTTTTTATTTTAACAAAAAGATTTTTTAAAAAAGTCATCGAAATTATTAGATGAAATTAATACATCTTCTAATTTTAAGAAATTATCAAGTTTAATATTATTAAGATAGTAGCCCTTCTTATGAGAACAATTAAGATAATTAGTATAAGCAGCATCATATTTTTTAATAGAAGATTTTCCAACATTAACAATTAGGAATCTTAAATTACCATCATTATCTATAATATAATTTAATATATTCTTATTAATCTTAGAATACTTAACCTCCAGCGGATTATTTCTTAGGACAAAATTACTCCTTTGCAATTCCAATTTAAAAACATTATCACCATCTACAACAGTAATGTCAGCATCATTCTTAGCCTTTGACATGTCATATTGGAAGCTTGTTCCAGTTCTTTCTACTTGACAATTTAAGTTTTTTAAGATTTCAATTAAGACATTCTCATATATTGTGGTTGTGATAACATAATATATTAGAGCAGTAACTGTTCTATTATCTCTTTTTTTATCAACAATATTCTTAAAATTAGGATACATTAATAGTTTCTGATATACATCATCATCGATATAATACTGCCTATTTTCTATCATTTTAAATAATTCTTCTGGAATATCTCTCATTAATTCTTTTTTTGAACAATGTATATATTTCTTGTATTTATTAATAAATTTATTTAAATTCAAAAAAGTAAAATCTTGTGCTTTCTTCTCATGCTCATGCATTTCAAACATATCACCACTTCCTGTTAAAAAATTACTAAAAACATAAATTTCTTTTCTGTTTTTAGTAATCTATGCTCAAGTGGTGAGAAAAATAACTTTTTTTGCTAATTAAAATAAAAAAATGTGTTTTATCTAAAAAAAACACACAAGTATTTATATTGCTTTTTCGCAAATCAAGCTAATCTGCTATTAAGTTTTGTTATTTTTTTGTTTAAAAAACAAAAGGATAGATGGTATTCTAATAGAACTATCTATATTCAGTAAGAAATAGCACTATCTTTTTTTAACAGAAAAAGGCAAGAACCGGTTTTTAATTTATAAAATAAAAAAAACTGGTTCTAAGACCAGCTATTAATTAATTATTTATTTAACAATTTTCTTAGCAGAAACTTTAAAAGTATAACCAAGTTTAGACATACTAACTGTGTAAGTTCTACCATTTACTGTAATTTTTTGTTCACCATCTAAAAATTTATTAATAACAATATCAGCATCTGGCATAGTACCTCTTGCCATTTGCATGACAAAGGATTCTTTATCAACAATTGAACCTGCTAATGTTACTGAATAATCATAATCTTTACTTCCAACATTATGAACTTTGGCTAAAGGTTGATTTATATCTGGATTTCCTACTCCTTCAAAATTAGGATTTCCGATATATGCATCACCATTAATGACTTTACCTCCTTGATTCAATAAGTAGTTATAGGCAGTTTTACCAAAATACTCATAACTAACAGTTTGAGAAGGTGTAGAAGGCTTTTCAGAGCCACTATTAGAAGAAGAACCACTACCACTATTACTACTTGAAGAACCACCGCTTGGTTTATTAGATGGTTTAGAACTTCCAGAATTGCTACTTGATGAATTACCGCTATTGCTTGGTTTGCTTGAGCTTGATGAAGAACTACTACTATTTGAAGATGTTGGTTTATCTGAATTAGTTGGTTTAGAAGCACTTCCAGTTGAAACAGTAGAGCTTGAATTACTACTTGAGTTGCTATTTGAAGTTGATTCACTATTAGTAACTTTTTCATCTTTATTTTCTACTTTATTATCAGAAACAGTAATAGTGCAAATTTTTTCTTGCTTATTTAATTTAACTGTAACTTTAGCTGTTCCTGCTTTTAAGCCTTTAATTTCACCTATATTACTAACAGTGACAATATTTAAATTATCACTTTCAAATGATACATCGCTTAATGAATTTTCTTTAACTTCAATTTTTTCTGATTTTCCTGTTTCTACTGTTAATTTTTCAGGAACAATAAACTCAAGATTTTTAACTGAAACAGTTGTTTTTAATTCTTGACCATCAACTTTTGTAATAACAGTTGTAATGCCTTCTTTAACTCCTGTTACAATTCCATCTTTATCAACTGTTGCAATTTCTGCGTTAGTTGAACTAAATGCGGCATTAATTTTTTTATTAGTTGCATCTTTAACATTTAATTGATAAGTATCAGTTGTAGCTAATTCAATAGTTTTATCTACTTGATAAAACAATTTTTGATTATCTTTAGAATTATTTAAAAATAATAATAAAATTGCTATAACAATTGCAACTAATATAACACTAATAGTTAATATTCCCTTTTTTGTTTTTAACTTTTCCATCTTTTCCTCTCCTTTTTTTACCAAAAAATATTTTACAATATTTTTAAAAATATAACAATTTTTTTTAAAAAAATATAATTAATAAGTTATATCTGCACCACCTAATTAATATAATAAAATATAAAGATATAAAAAAGGAGAAATAAAAATGAATAAAAAATTAAATAAAATCAAATATTTGGTATTAATCACATTAATTATTGTTAATATCCTATTCTTACTAACAAATGTTAGCAAGAAAGTTAATGCATCTAAGAATATTATTATTAATAGTGAAACAATTGATATTGTTTATGAAAATGAAAATGCTATTTTAGAATGGAAAAAAACTGGATTATTACATAGTTTCTATGAAGCTAATAGTCAAAGCTATTCTTGTTATATTTCAGAATTTTCACCAAAATGGAAAATTAGTTTGATGTCTAACAGCAATGATAAAGGATATAACTTAGATTTTGAAAAAAAGAATATTGAAATTTTTCCAACTAATGAAAAATTAATAAAAGAATCTGTGGTTAAAGCATGTAAGGAAGTTGTAATTTCAGAAAAAATTAAAGTGCCAAATTTTGAATATTAATAAAAAGCCGATAATTTCGGCTTTTTTAATTTAATAAAAATCATTTTCAACAAGTTCAGGCAACAACTCGCATCTACAATTAGGGTGAGTGTTGTCTGGTATGCTAAAACTACCATCAGCAGGATAATAATTACCTTCTCTTTCCAAACAACTCGAGCATACTCTTCCATCTCCTGCTGTTATGTAATATAACATCCATATTTCTTTTTTTTGAGAAACATCAGCATAATCACCACCATTAACAACAGTATTATAAACATCATCATATGTTCCATTAAGAGATGCAGCCAAGAACATTACTCCTAAGCTTTCAGCCTGCGTGATATCATCTTGCAACTGTCTTGTTGATGTTTTTGAAACATGGTTTTTTTTCAAATTATTTAAATCTTGATTAATTAACTTATCAAAATCCTTGCTTTCCTTAGAATTCTTAACAACAGTTCCATGTATCTTGTAAGACAGGTAATCAACATTTCTCTTGTTTCTTTCCTCGACACTAAGACCATCATTAGAATTTCGATAATTTACAATTTTCTTAATTTCTTTTTCTTCTGGCATTTTTTTTCTCTTATGAATTTTGGATTGCGTTTCTTTCCAGGATTCCTTAAATTCATCAACAAGAATTTCATTAACAACTTCAAGTTCTTCTTTAGAAAAATCTCTTAATAAATTAGAAATTTCTTTGTCAAAATTAACAAGTCTATTATATTTTTTTAACTCAGAATAATTCCAATCCTTAACCTCAGTTCTATATTTAATCAATATTTCAACAATTTTTTCAAAAAGACTATCATATTCATTGGATAGCCTTTTTTTCTTTTGGATTAATCTTTCATCTCTTTTTTTCATAACAATCACCTATTGATGTATTCTGCTAAGTTCTTAGCATCCTGAGCTTGCTTAGCCTCAATCTCCTTGCTGGCGTCCTCAACAATACCACTAAGTTTGATTAAGGTCTCATCACTGAACATATCACTATTGCTTAACTGTGTGATGGCTTGTGCAACCTCATTAATGTCAGAATATTGATAACTTGTGATGTTAATTTCGAAATCTTCTACATTATATTCCAAGTTGTATTTTACCCTAAAATAAGGTTCGAGAACTTCAAGTATATATCTTATAGATTTCTTAAAAAATCCAACAGTACTGCCAATCTTAGCATTAGCTGGTATTAATTGCATCTTTAATGCCTCACCGCTCTGAGGATTCACAAAATCCTCACTTTGAAAATTAGGAATGTTAGAAGTAATAAAAACAAGTTGTACAATATATTTACAAAATTCAAGCCACTCACTAAAATTAGTAATACCTGAGCCAGAAACTATCTCAATACCACTTTCAAGTTTTTGAGCACCATCAGCAGTTACCTTATCATTGACAACACCAACTCTATTAATCAATATATTCTTAACAACATCTGCGATATCAACGCCATCTGGAGCTTGTATATTGTGAGCTATCATATATTCTTTCAAGGCTTTTCTTAATGCAAAATCAGCATTGTTTAGAACCTCAACTGCCTTCCTTGTGCCCTTTATCGCTTTTGTCAAAATATCGCTTCTGTATTCATTTAAAGAAAATTCAGCAATAGGAAGTTTATCAAATCCATGAAGGTATGTTTTTTTAAAAACAAGTTTATCAAGATTTTTCTCAAAAATAGTTATGTATTTATCATCAATAAATTCAACTACAAGGTGGCTCTTGTCAGTAATTCTTCCAACAGCATCTGTTGATAAATAGTACCTAAAAGCCCATCTTCCTCTGCTAAATTCATCATATTTTACAAATGTGTTATAAGGAGAAAGAGTTAGTATTCTTAAGTCTCCTATATCATTCTTATTATTTTTTTCGATTGCAAGCTGAATAAATGATGTTCCAAGAATGCATGACTTTTTCAAACATTTGTCTTTAACAGAATTAGTAAAATCGACATTGCTTAAGACATTCTTAACAACTCTTTCAACATCTCTGTCTGTCTTATTCTGAATATATATATCATTTATAGCTAAACCAGAATATGTATCAACTAATAGCTCTCCTAATGAGAAATCGAAACTATCTCCTGTGTTCTTAAAATGATAATATTTTTCTTTTTCCTCATATTTTTTAGCATTGACCTTAGAAATATGTTCTTCTACTAATTCAAGAAGATAATCTGGATTTTTTTTGATAAAAATGATTTGACTTTCATAATTTAGCATAATATCACCTCTTTTAATTTATTATATTTTTTATATTTTTTTTTATAAAAAGTTATAAAGTGTTTTTTCATAAAATATAATGTAATATAATAATGATGAAAGGAGATAAAAAAAGAGATAAATTTATCAAAAATAAGCATTATTCATTTTTACCTTTCTTTTTAAAATATCAACAAATTAATTTCTTTAATTTAAAAAAAAGAGTATATTTACTCTTTTTTTCTTTACCACAAACCAGAAAATGTTCCTGGAGATATATTCTCAACTGTTCCACTTTCAATTTCTGAAACAGTAGATGATACATATAGTTCCCAACCCATGCAGAATGCATCGATTGTATCATCATGTGTTCCATCTTTGCCATCCACAAAATTAAGCAATTGTTCTTCCAACTTATAATAATGAGAATTGTATTGTTTCTTATATTCTTCATCCAAATTAGAATATGGTTGTTTTATAAAGACCTTTCCTTTTTCAAATTCTGCTGAAAATTGATAGAATCTATCATACTTCGATTTAGAAGTAACTATTTTTTTAGTTGGAATATTATAATTTTCATTAACCAAATCATATAAGAATTTCTGAAAAGCATTAGATTCAATGCCAACCCTTTTAGCCATATTCCATTTTAAATACATTTTATTAATCACCTTTAAAATATTAGAAGCTTGAGGTTTTCCTACATATATGTCAAGAAGATATATATTATTTAAATCATCAATTCCAACAACAGCTATTACCATGTCATCGCTCTTATCTTTTCCGGCAGATGCCAAGTCGCAACCAATCCAGACAGATTTTATGAATATTTTTTTGACCTTACATTCCTTAAAAGACTCTTTCTCATCTCTATATTCTTCAGAAATTATTTTTGTAACATAAGCTTTCCCATTCTCAACTCCACTGTCTCGATAATATTGGATATCTTTCGACTTGAATAAGGTTCCACCATCATTAAAAGTTTGCATAAGATATTGCATTTTCCAACTTCTTGTATCAATAGCCTTAGCTTCCATCAAGTCTTCCCATTTTAATTGAACTGGGTCAATACTTCTCTGCTCACCTGTTTTCTTATTAAGAATAATTGCAGGAAGAATTATTTGATGATATTTTTTAGCCATAACAGGATTTTGCCTTAAATAAACATAGAAATCATTAGGATGCCAAGGCGTTCCGATAAATCTAAATATCTTAGGTCCTGTTTGAACTATTGCCTTCTCAAATACAGAATGGAACCTATTTTTAAGCTTATTCCTTTTCTGCTCAGTATCACTATTCAATTCGCTAACAATATCATCAAAAATCCACTCATCCATGTGTGTTCCCATTGCATTAGTGGATTGCATAGAAAAACAAGATACAGTCTGCTCCTTGTATATTTTGTCCCTTTTAAGCGAAAACTTAGAGCCAGACCACTTATCTCCTCTTATATCTCCGAAAATATCCCAAATTGGTGACATATCTTTCTCAAAATATTGTTTCAATTCCATAGAAAATGCTTGTGCACTTGTGTAGTTAGCTGAAACAACACCAATTCTGATATTTCTGTATTTTAAAATCTTAAACAAAACATAAGAGGTTGTTAATAGATAAGATTTACCAATTCCCCTCGGAGCCATTGTTAATGTGCATCCATGCTGAAGAGTCTCATTCATTGCTTTGAAATGCCAATCAGAAAGCCTCATTTTCATTATATATCGACAAACAATTTCCCAAGTTGTAATATCCGGAATAGCTTTCGATTCTATTAAAAATCTTAGCTGCTTGTCTGTCAGAGGATTTTTTTCTTTTTCATCATAAAATAACATTAAGCATCATCATTGTTATCAAAAAAATCATCAAGAGAATGGGCTTTTTCTTGGCTATTAATTGCTATTTCTTGAGCAATATTTTTTAATAGATTTAGTTGTTCTTCATCAGAAATGATTTCAGTTTGAACCTTTATAACATCATCAACACCCTTAATTTTATCCTTATAATCTTCAAGAAATTTTAAGAATTGAACTATTGCTTTTTCATCCTTGAACCCTGATTGTGATAAGTTATCAAGTGTTAGGTCTATTATTATGTTCGCTTTTTTAATAAATTTTTTAGAAAATTGTAAATCTTCTGCTAAGAGTTCATTTTTTATATCATTCTTTTTCTCATCAATATAATCTTTTCTTAGTTGAGACCAATTTTCATTAGCAGAAATTTTTGAAATTAGACTGTAAGACATAATTTTTTTACCAGTATCAGTATCAATATCATTACATATTTCTTTTAGGCTTCTTCCTTTTAAAAATTCTTTAAAAGCATAATCTTTCTTTTGTCTACTGTTCATAAAATCACCTACCCAAGCACTTGCAATAAATGAGGGATTTGTGGAAAAATTAATGATGCTGCACCAAGGATTATTGCTATTGCAGCGATGATAAATGTTATTTGGGTTTTTTTCATAAACTCAATCTGTTCATTGATTTTCTCATTATTATTCTCATTAAGCTGAAGAGTTCCCTTAAGAAGTTCATCGGTAATATCCTTTACAATTGTCGCTGTGTCATTTTTGGCCATAAAAAGTATAATTTGGTCATTAAGCTGCTTAATTTCGCTATTTAAGGTATCAATTCTCTTGTATAACTCTTTTTGATTATTTTTAGATACTTTAATCGAAAATTTGATGTTTTCAATTTCATTTTTTAAATTATCAATCTCATTTTTTAACTCAATAATTTTTTGTTCCACAAAAATCACCTCTAAAATCAAAGGGGTTTATAACCCCTTTTTTAATTTGTTTTTATTTTTTTTCAAAATCATTGACACTTAATCCAATCAACTCTATTAATTTATTAGCTATGTCAATTGCGTACTTAACAATTGCAATAGCAGTAATACCATTAATTACCTCTACGCCTGTAAACCCAAAAATTTCGAGTTCTGGAATAAAATGAATTGATACATATAATCCGACAAAACTAATTAGTATAATTCCGCTTTTGTATAAGCCATTAATTAACGCTTGTTTATCAAAAATCTCTTTTAAGTTAGCAAGCGTGCAACCTTGCAATGTATTAATTAGCATAACTAATAATAATGCTAATATCATATATATTTGATTCATATTAACTAATCCTCCTTATCTATTTTTTTAATTTACCATCTTTTAACAAATTCAATAATTTTGTATTTTGAGAAGCAGTACCAGTATAATTACTAATACCATTAATCTTAGCAATCTTAGCTCTGTTATCATAAGAATTATCAACACCAATTGATTTTAAAGCATCAGAAATTGAGTTGCTTGAACCAGTATATTTTGGATAATAATTAGTAGTAGATGTAGAAGTCTTTTTCAATTTACCATCTTTTAACAATTTCAATAATTTGGTATTTTGAGATGCAGTCCCTGTATAGTTACTAATTCCATTAATTTTAGCAATTTTAGCTCTGTTATTATAAGAATTATCAACACCAATTGATTTTAAAGCATCAGATATTGAATTACTCGAACCAGTATATTTTGGATAATAATTAGTAGATGTAGATGGTTTAGATGGTTTTTGTGTTTCTTGTGAATAATCCACATATTTGTCAAATTTTCCACATTTACTCCATTTTCTTTCATTCAACTTAGCAGAATTCTTATATGGAGACCCAACACAGTATGTTTTTTGAATCCCATTTTCCCATTTTGGCGAAGATTCTACAACCACACCATTTCCTACATAGATACCGATATGTCCTTCCATCCAAACAAGCCAACCAGTTTTTATCTTTTTAAAATTAGTAGTTACTTCAGAACATCTTGAAATCATAGTGTTAGCATTAATATCAGGAACACCATTGCTTGCATATATTCCTTTTTCTGGATACCCCCATAAGATACCCTTAATCAATCCCGAACAATCACATAGTGTATATATTCCATTCTTAGCGTTCATGAAGTTACCCCATCCATATAATGTTTTAATTTTTTCAACTTCAATTGCTTTCTTACAAAAATCATTAACTTTCATCTTAGCCATTTAAAATCATCTCCTTATATTTCTATTTAATATATTATATTTTTCTAAATTCTATTTATGAAAAAGCTAACAAACTTATTTTAAAAAAAGAAGCATTATGCTTCTTCTTCAAAATCAGATTGTTGAGATTCTGGGATACCACAATTGGCATAAGAGTATAATATTCCACTACCAGCCTTTACCACCAATGGTTCTTCTTTCAAGATATCAAAAATAAATATCTTGTTCTTATAAACTCCAAGTCCTTTTTGTCCATCGATAATAAAATCTGTCAATTGTCTGTTATAATTACTGAAATTTGGATAGAAGTATTCAAATTTTTCTGTTACCTTATTGAAACAAATAGTGCCTGCTTTAGATGCATAAAACAAATCATAATTATAACCAGTATGAGTAATATATATTGCATTTTCTGTTTCTCTAACAAAAGTTGGTCGATATGCTGGTATATCATCATAATTAGCTCTAAAAGTTGGTCCTGTTCCATAAGGACAATATTTTTTCCAAGGGTTTAAGCTATCCTTAAGAGATATGTCATTCAAAATATCAGTTTTTTCAATTGTATAATCAGAATTAATCTTATAACAAGAACAGAGTGCTTGTTCAGAATATTTAGCACTCCCGAAAATAAATAAATAATTATTTATAATCTTTGAAAATTCAGCTGTTAAATTAACTGTATAACTATCATATGTAATTATATTTTCTGCATCATCGATAGTGCCAATCATTATACTATTCTTATTCCAATAGCCTATAATAATATGGTTTTTGTCGATGAAATCAAAATTTGAACTAAAATATCCGCCAAAATCTGAATAATAAGATGGTAATTCAATTTTATTTTCAAACTTATATTTTGAGCTTTCTTCATCAAAATTGATGTCATAAAAAACCAAATTTAATGCTGTTATATCATTTGTTTTGTTAAAAATGTATCCAATTCTATCAAATTCTTTTGTGATGGCAATGTCATTTGAGAATATTGAGAAGTTTTCTGTTAGCCATGCACCATATGAACTATCTTTAATAACAACTTCATCATCAACACTAATTGCCCAATTTTCTGTATTTATCGAAAGTAGAGCACTTTTAGCCTCTTTAGTAGCAGTATAATATGTAACATTAATTAATGGTTTATCTTTAGCAATTTTAAATCTAATATTAGTGATGTTATCAGGGATTGCTAAACCAAGTTCGCTAATTTTGACATAAATATCTTCCTCAATCGATTTGTTTGTAACAAAATGGAAAATTGAGAATCCTTTCTCATGCTCACTTTGATAATTTCCGACATAGATAATATATCTATCAGTTCCTGGAATCTTGTTCAAAAACCAAAGTGGTCTCCTTAATTCATGGTTATTAGTTACATTAGTAGGCCAGAAATCAGTAATTTCATAGAAATATTTAAAAAAATCTCCTTTTAATACAGTCTTATATTCTCCAATATTTGGCTTATAATCATCTATTGTTTTATCAACATATGGCATATATCTTTCATCTCCTTCCTCTATTGTTAGATAATTCTTAAGTTCAAGTTCTTGATTAGTGACATATTGTTTTAATCTAACATCAATATCAGTCTTATTATAATAGTCTACTAATTTTTCATTAATTAAATTCTCTACTTCCTCTTTTGATATATCTCCACCACCACCTGATGGCAAATCTTGAATTGCTTGAGCAATTGCATTGTTGACATAATCTGATGTTGCATAATCACTCAAGTAAGTTTCTGGAACCTTAGAGAAAGTATCAATTATTGCTTGGTATATTGTATCTCTGAAAGCAATATTTTCATTAGAAATATCATTTTGAAGTTCTTCGATAGCATTTTCAATATCTCTATTTGAAGCAAAATCTTGGATGTCATTTCTTACAACAATATCATTATCTGACAGTCTTGCTAATTCTCCATTTTTTGAATAATAAATTATAAACCCAGAATATTGATAAATGATGATTGTGAAGTTAATTAATCCTGATATTTTCTTGCCAACCAAAAGAACACCATTATCAATACCAGAAAGTTCTCCAATTGATTGGTCTTTTTTGGAATATAGTATTCTAACATTCTCAACATAATAAGAGCCATATTGTAATTCATCAATATTTAATTCTGTATTTTTAAATTCTAAAATTGGTTTACCTTCCAAATCAGTATAATTACCACTCTTAGCAACATTAGATAATTCTGAATCTAAAACATATCCAGATAAGTCAACTTCTGGTATATTTTGAATTGCATCTTCAACAAATTTTTCAGTAGCGAGACCATTAGTAGCATCATTGATGGAATTATTGACAAATTCTTCTGATGCAAGATTTTTAACAGCATTATCTACATATTCTTCAGAAGCAAGCCCCTCAGTTGAAATCGAACCAACCTTAGAAGCTATGTCTTCAGTTACTTCTTGATAAGTCTTTCCATCAAATCTTTCAGCATCTTTAACTTTGGTTAAAAGCTCATTTCCAACAATTTCAGAATCAGAAAGAGAATCTACTATTGTTACTAAAAAGGCACCGCTTGTTAATGAATTATCAGAATTATTAAGAGTTATTGTGAAATAATTCTTTCCAGGCTTACCATTAATTATTTCTGAAGGTATTTCTATTAATATTTTTCCAACATCCTCAAGTTTAGTAATCCCAAGTTCTTGTATTCTTTTTTCTCTGTTTGAAAGCTGCCAATTTAAATTAATATCAATATTCTCAAGATTAATAGGAGTCATATTTTCATCAACTAAAATACATTCGATAAAAGCAGTTCCTTGGTCATTTTGAGTAAACCATATATTTAAGTCTTCTGCATCTTTAACAGGATTGGTATTAAATATATCTGTTCGATAAAAATCGATATTTTCAATTTTGTATTTTTTTTGCATAAAAATCACCTCTCTAATATATATTTTATTTTTTTTCTAAAAAATAATGAAAAAATAAAGTAAAAAGAGATTCATCAAGAATCTCTTTTTAGATATATTAAATGGAGGCTACTTATTAAGAACAAGAATTAATTCTCATTCTCATTATTATATACCAATTTCAAAATAATATAACTAATATTCGACATTTTTAAATCAATTTCATTTGAAAAATGCCTTCAAAAAAATCATCTTTAGTTTTTTCTACATCATTTTCTAAAACATGTGTGGCAGTAATATAAGGAGTAGATTTGGATAAAAACATTCCTTGATTAATAGATTCACCATATTTATCTAAATCTTCTGGATATTCATTCCTAATAACACCTTCTGTTGTTTCTAAAAAAATATACTTTCCTAAAATTCCTCTTGTTGAAATTATTGAACCATTGATGATTTGTCTTGATTGGTTAAAAGTTTCCAGTTCTAATCCATCATTTTTTATCTTGTAAGTTAAAAAATAATAACTATCGACTGTATTAATTGATGTCTTACAATTAATATATAGATATTCATCATCACAAGCTATTGCTTCAACTCTTTCTAAATTGTATCCGAAATCAGATACTTCCCATATTATCTCCTTTTTGACAAAATTATATCTTATAATCTTATAATTATCATTTTCTTTAATAATAGCATAAACATCTTCCATACCTCCATGATATGTTACATTATATGTTGAGTTGATTGATGCGTCTTTAAAAGGTAAGTTTTCATGCTCGATAAAGTTCCAATTCTCATCATACCAGAATAATTTTTCTGATGTAAAACATGCAAACTTTCTTATTGATGCTATATAAACTACCTGCATCACTTCTTGATTATTAAGATTAACTTCTTCCAATACTATTGGATTTTTAGCGGCATTTAAAGTGATGTCTATATTTTCTTTGTCAAAAAAGTTAAGATATAGCTCTAATATTGTATTTTTTAGCGATTTACTTAAAATATAAGCCTTAGCATCACCACTTGTATTATCTGTGATTAATATCTTGTGTCCATGTTCATTAATAATAGGTGATGCATGCTCTTCATTAAATTTAGCAATTCTCTTAGGGGCATAACATCTACCATCAGGGGAATTCATACCTGTTATTATCATTGAATTAGTTGAAGTTTGAATATGACTAATATGGCCATTAGATACATTGTAATCAAACTCATACCTGTATTGTAATATTCCAGATAGTCTATTAATATTACACCCTGTTATATCAGCAATTCCTTGAGTATATGGAAGATATGGACTTTTTTCCTGACTGTATAAGTTCGCAAAACCAATCTTAGGAGTATTAGCTGTTGTTAATCCTTGATTATCACCATTATCCACCACCAAGAATGAACCAAATGAATTAATACCTTCAGTTTTACTATCAGATGGTAAAAGCATATTTAATACCATATCTTGGAAAACTCTTGGATTGATTTTTTGATTTTCACATTCATCTTTATCTTCAAAATCAAAATATATCTTGTATATAATCTTCGCAGAATATCCAAGCGGTTTTGAAAATGATAAGGTTTCACCAGTACCACCATCAATAATAACATCTTGAGTGCATGGGAAAATATGATTATTATAGAAATATCCTGAGTAAGTGTCATAGAAGATATTGTATCCCAAATGATTCATTGGATACAATCTTTCTCCTGACTCTGCTAATGATGTATGCGTAAAACTGTTAATTTTAACAAAGCTTAAATCATCACTGATTCCATATATATCTGTTCGCTTAGTTTGCATTGATGTTACATTATAGTCATAAACATAGATTATTAAATCTGAGCCATCTTTATAAATATGCGACTGAGGACCATATATTGTATTGCCAAAATCTACTGTTTTGATAAATGATAAATCATCTGATTTATAAATTCGAAGAACTCCACCAGACATAACATATGTATAACCATTAATACATGCTATATCAGCTACTAAATCCTTATAATCTACTTCTTTTGTCAATTGAATATCACCATTAATATTAATTTTAGATATTTTCCAATTTTCTGTTATTCTGTCTCGATGAAGAATGACAAAGTAATTTCCATTAGTTTCGAAACTGCCAATATCAGTATCAATAGTTCCAGATATTGGTATATTTTTTATCTCTTTAAATGAATAAATACTATTAATATCAGGACATATCTTATATTGATAAATTCTGTTTTGATACATTCCATAGACAAAACCATTTCCAGATGAACCAAGTATTGCATTTCTTGGAGGTTTATTAGATGGTTCACAGACTTGTATCAAACCATGAAATCCACCATCAACAGATGATTCACCATGATTACCACCATATAACCAGATTGTATTGAATTCTTTCAGAATCTTAGTTGCACCCCACTTAAATTCAAAAGTGAACTCTCCATCTTTTGATAGAATTTCAGTAGTATCTGGATATCCTTGCATATCATATATTCCACTAACCTTGTTATATAATGATGCAAAACCAGCTATATTTCCCATATAGCAAGGTAAATATGCATTCTTAGGTATTTCACTATTAGTTAATAAAACTCCACCAAATGGGCTTATTTCTCGCTTATGTGCATTAGTTCTAATTAATTGTTGTCTACACATATCCCATATATAGTTAATATTAAGGGTATTTTCTTGAGATACATCAGTAATTACATTACCTTTATCATCTTCTATAACAAGTCTACATACTCCTTTTACATGATTTTTAAAATTATTTTTTAAACTATTCATTAAAATCACCTTCTATTTTATTAAATTGAACATCAGTTATAATAGCCTTATTCATTTGCACAGTAACCGAATTTGAGAAAATATTAGCTTTTTCATTACCCAAATCAAAACTTTCATCATCATTTTTAAAAATATCCCAAAAAGATTTATTAACACTATTCTCATCTCTCTGGCTTAATTCCAATTCTTTCATGATTTTTCCTGCAGCACCATAATCGACATCACTAACAGAATCAACACAGAAGATTAGATTTTCTTTATCAACCAATTCTGGTTTATATGTGTTCAAATAACTATCGAATCTATGATTATGTCTGATTTTGATAAAATCACCAATATTAATATCTATCGAACCATCTAATAGTTTACACTCAATTTTCAAAACAGGTGCACCATACTTAGCGATAAGTTGGTCTCCATACATTTTGAGATTCTCAACTGTGTCGAGTTTTGAATTATCTTCTTCTCTTTCAACAATACCATCACTTCCATTAAGTTTTGACAACCTTTCTTGTTCAGTCTTATTTTCAATCTGATAAATCAAATCTCCATTTTCATCTAAAAAATTATCATCAATAACATAATGTTCTCCTGCTCTTGCTCCATGTAAAATTAGGCGATTAAAATAGTCCTCATTTGAAATCTCGATTGAAAAATCTTCTGATAGGAAATGTCTATTCTTATCAATTTGGCTATTTACATCATCGACAAAAACAAATGGTTCATCAATGATTGAATAATTAGCTATCCCTCTGTCTACATAGAAGACTTTTTCTTTTGAAATGTACCAATGAGATTTAGTTTTTTCTGCTATGAAATCCATAATTTCTGTAAAAGTTTTTAAATCTTTTACATCTTCAGAATCAATTTCCTTAGTATGTAATCCTGTTTGTATGTTTTTCTTATCAACAATAATACCTTTTGGTTTAAGATATTTTTCTGCTAAATCATATATTGCTAACTCCATGGCATTAAGGTCAGGGTCTGGATTGTTTGGAGATATTTCCCATTTTGCAGAAATTCTCGAACAATTTTCTGTATAGCTCTGAGTGTCGATTTCTATTTCATAGAAGATGTCATTAATGGATTTATCAAAAACATCTGCTTTGATAGAATATAAAATCGCTCCATAGACAATGTTGTCATTTTCATCAAGCAATTTAACTTCTCCAAATTGTGATTGAATTAGAAAATCAATATCATGTTGTTTTAATGGAGTTAGTATAAAACTAAAATCATATTCATCAGAATTATTAACTTCAAGTTCAATACTTTCACTTTTTAAAAAATGCATATAATCAACATTATTAATTAATAACTTAGTGTATTTCATATGAAAATCCCTCCTATAGATTTTAAAGTTAAATTTTTTCAATATTTTTTCATATTAATATTATATTTTTTTAAATTAAAATAATTAAAAAAGCTTGCTAATTTGCAAGCTTAAAATCTTCTTGATACTTATCAACAATGAACTTATATAGGATATGATTAATTTCTAAGATATATTCAATATATTCTATTAAGATAGTTGTCATGTGCAATAAAAAATTAACATAATCTTCTTCAATTGCATTTTCAATGCTACCATATTTTGCCGAAAAAAATATTAAGGCTTTTCTAATTTCTCTCTGTAAGCAGCCAATATTATAACTAACAAAATGGTTTTCCCATTCAGAAACACTGTAATTTATGTAAAAATTTTCAAAAAATATTTCATAATTAAACACAAAAAATTCAATATCAGAACTAATTTTTTTTAAATATGAAAAAAATAAATCATTATTATTTTTTTGTAAATTTCTCAAAATATAAAATCTTGACAAAACATAAGCTCTAATACATATTTCATAAGATGAGTTTAAAAATTGAGTTTCCCAAGTGTTTAAGTTAATGCATTTATACACATTGCCAGATAACACCACATTTTCAGTTAACCCAACTGGATTCTCGATATTATTTTTAGAATCTAATATTTTCTGGGTATCGCATGTATATATTCTTGGCAATATTTTTATTTCATTAATTTC
Source organism: Massilimicrobiota sp. An142 (assembly GCF_002160725.1). Taxonomy (NCBI): domain Bacteria; kingdom Bacillati; phylum Bacillota; class Erysipelotrichia; order Erysipelotrichales; family Erysipelotrichaceae; genus Massiliimicrobium; species Massilimicrobiota sp. An142. The sequence continues at coordinate 52,254 of NZ_NFLD01000001.1, forward strand.
AGATATTTTAAATTTTAATTTCATGATAATTTTTCCTTTCTAAAAAAACACACAAGTATTTATATTGCTCTCGCAAATCAAGCTAATCTGCTATTCAGTTTTGTTATTTTTTTGTTTAATGAACAAAAATGATAGATGGTATACTAATAGAACAATCTATATTAAGTAAGAAATAGCACTATCTTTTTTTAATAGAAAAAGGCAAGAACCGGTTTAAATTGTTCTTAAAACATAATATCATCATCTTCTTCAAAATTATTTTCAATAATTTTAAAAACTTGATTATCATCTGGTGTTAAATTTTCAATAAGAAAATTAAAAGAATTGAATATGTCTTTTATTTTATTAAAACTATATTCAGATAATAGATATTCCATTTGGTTAAATAATTCGAAATATGATAAGTTAAACCACTCAATGCATCTTAATCCAACATCATTGAGGTAAATAAGTTGAGAACCATTTCTTACATAGTTAACAAAAGCGATAATAGTAAAAATGTTTGGGTTGTTTAATATTTTTTCAATTTCAAAAAAATCAAATCCATTATTTTGTAAATTATTTACATATTTAGCAAAATTATCAACATTAGCCAACTTGTAATATAATTCTGAAAATTCATTGATGAAATTTTCGAATTCTTTTAAATCATTTTCAATAACCTCTATATAATCTTTTGTGTATTTATATATTTTTTTTGTATACATATATATCTCCTCCTTAATTTTTAGTATAATTTCCCAAAAATTTTGAGACAACAAAAAAACACTATTTAATATAGTGTTTTTAAAATTATTTAGCCCATCCTTGTTTCTTTCCAACCTTAGAAATATAATCTATTATTTCTTTTTCATTTTTGACTCTATTGATTGTAAAATTATTTTCAATTATTTCAGTTTTTCCAGCTTGATATGTGTTAACCTTGTTCATATTATTCATCATTGAATTCCATTTTGATAAATCTGAATTACTTAGATTTGATAGTGCTTTTAATTCACCTAAATTGGAAGCATCAAGTCCAGCTATATAATTCAATGCATATCCTGATAAGTTTGAATTGCCAAGCAAATTATCTCTAACTTTAGCCCATTGGTTAGTAATAGCTAAATTATATTGGGCTGTTTTTAACAAATCAGCAGAATTAATAACCTTGTATGTCATTTGTTCAAACTTAGCGGAAATATCATTAAATGAATCAGCAGTTTCTTCTAATGAAGATTTTAAATCATCCCAAGTCTTTCTATTATCATTCAAACTATCTGTTAGACTATCAACACCATCACCTGCATTTTCAGCAGAATCACCTATATCATCAATTCCATCTGCAATAGTGTCTCCACCTGAGAAATCCTTAGAAATATCATCATACGCACCAGTTGCCATATTTTCAATCTCATTTGATGCATCTTCCATTCCATTTGAAACACTATTAAATGGGTTGAATTCGAGACCATGGTCATTATAATTCTTTTCTGATAAGTCTCCCATTTCCTTACCAATTTTAGCCGACCATCTTGCACCTTCTCCAACCAAATCGGCAGCACCTGTGATAAAAGTTCTTTTTACTTCATCAAATTTCCAACCAAGACCATCCATGCCGATTAAATCTCCAACAGCATTAACAATACCTCCAATTCCATTGACAAAGCCAATAATTGCATTACTCATGGCAATTAACACAGTATCCACAATTTTCAAAATTGCATAAAATGCTGTGGCAACAATTCCGACAAGCAACATTAATACTGAGCCTATTGCGTTTCCTGCTACATCAAAATTCTCATATAAGAACCAAATCAAATATGCAACAAATAATATGTATCCACCAGTAGCCAAAAGTTTCATGTCAAAATTCTTAAAAAATCCAATAGTGTTTTTAACAGGGCTTTTTAATAAATTAAACATAGGAACAAGAGACTTAAGACCAATCTTAACAATAGAAGCAGCACCATTCAAAATAACCATAACAGAAATTAATGTTAACAACACTGCAATTAATCGAACAACAGGAGCAGGTATTGCATTGATTATAGCAGTTATTACATTGAGTGCACTTGCAAATCCTGTTAAGATAGGGCTTAATTTCTGTCCTAATCCAACCATAGCGTTTTTAAATTTATTAACCGCAACTGTCCATTTTTGAAATGGTGTTTCCATTTTTTGGTCAAATATATCATCAAGAGCTCCTCTTGAATTTTTTAAATTATCAAGAGCTTTCCCATATTTATCAATATCTCCTGCAAGTGCATCAAATGCATTTCTACCTCTTATTCCACCAAATAATTTAGATATGTAATCACTATTTCCTCCTGTTTTTTTCATAACTTCCTCAGTGAAACCTTTTACACCAAGCTTATTTAAATTTTTCATCGAAAAATCAAGATTTAAAGTTTCTTTAGCCCATTTTTTTGTTGCATCTGAGGCACTATCTACTTGTGCCAAATAATTAGATATAAAAGTTTGTGATTCTTCCATACCTATACCTTGAGATGTATATACTTCTCCCATAGCTAAGTATTCTGATAACTTTATTTTACCAGAAGTAAGATAAGATGCATTTCTTTTTAAGCCTTGTGCTAATGCCTCTATATCAACTCGACCATAATCAGTATTAGCTTGAGTTATGTAGTCAGCAACCTGTCCAAGTTCATTTACTTGTAAACCGATAGAATTTTTAATTGATGTTAATACACCTGTACTACTTTCAATAGAAGAATTGTTAGCAATACTAAGTTTAGAACTTAAATTCATAAGTGTTTCAATTTCATTTGATGAAACATCATTTGAGAAAGCATCATTTGATGCAGATATAATCTCGCTAACATCTATACCACTATCACCAGATAATTTAAAAATATATTTAGAATATATATCATATTCTTTGTCAGACATATCTGCTAAAATTTTTGCATCCAGCATATCATAATCAATCTTTGCAGCATCTGCAGCAACATTGACAATAGCATTGATTGTATTCATCCCAAAGTAGGCACTGATTGTATTAAATGCATCATCAAGAGAACTATTATCAACTTCTGCTTTAACAGGAGCAGTTGTTGTTCCTAATGATTGATTATTCATATTCTTAATATCATTGGCTATATTTTCCATTTCTTTTTTTACATTTTGTAAAGATTGTAATGCTTTTTGTGTATTAATTTCAAAATCAACACTAATTGAACCTACATTGTTCATGCTTAATCACCACCTATTATTAAAACAGAGGATTATATTAATCCTCTATTATTTTCTTTTAATTTTTTCAAAAGTTGTATCAAAATCTGGGTTAGCTACATCTATTAACTTAAGATACAGTTTTAAAACCATATCTTGTCTTTTAGAAAGAATTGTCTCATTCATTCGACCACTTGGAAAGGCTCTTGTCCCATCTTCAAGATAAGCAAGTTCGCATATTGTCTTTCCCATAAACTCAATATTATTATTTAGTTTTTTCATTTGTTCGACAAAATTACTCTGTTGTTTCATAGTCATCTGTCTTGTATATATTTTCAATCCAGACAAATTAGCTACATATGTAAGAGGGAACATTTCTTCAAAAGGAATATCCCAATCTTCAATTTCTAAGATTTCATCTTTTGGTGTTTTATATAAATCAACAATATCTATACCTAAGTCCTTATGTTTATACTTAGAACCTTTAACAATTGGTTTTTCAATTTCATTAATTTCATTAATATTTTCTTTTATATTTTCAACATTATTTTTCATAAAATTTCCTCCTTGTTATTTATTATTATGTCTTTTATTTTTGGAATATACCTGATATTCCTCGCTAATGAAATCAAGTAAATGATAATAGTTAATCAATGATACAAAATTACAAAAAAGCATTTGGTCAACATCCTCAAGAGTAATTCCGAGCTTATCAGCGATATAACATTTGTTAAAAATAGTAGGTTCTATATCTTTCTGATAAATTGTTGAGAAATCCTCATCGGGGTCATTTACTTTTTTTTTATTTCTTCGAAATCAGGATTATTTAGTCTTAAAACTTCATTAGTGATAATCGATGCTATTTCATTATCAAAATTTTTGACTGTGTCAAAATCTGTTGGAGATAATAATCTTCTTCCATCCTTGTCACATAATGATTGAATTAAGGCTGTAATTGTCAAATCTGTTGTTTTAACATCTTTTCCTTCTTTAATAGCCTTATCATTTTTTAAGGCAGCAGAAGCTATCGGTTCATATTCCTTAACTGTCAACTTTCGAATGTAAAAAGTTTCTCCGACAGAATCAATATATATTTCCTTAATATAATTTTCGAGAATGCACTTGTCGAAAATACTACCTTTTGGATAAGTCAAGCTCATATCATTTTCACTCCTTATTATTATTTTTCTATATATTATATTTTTTTATTTTAAAAAAATAAAAAACATAGTAGTTATTTACCATGTTTTTGAAAATATTTTACCCTAATGAAAATAGCATAGTTAATGAATATATTAATATCAAAACCTTGTTTTTTTAGAAAAATTAATTCATCATAAACTTCATCAGTTAAAGTCATTGACATTCGCTTAACATTATTACCATATTCTTTTAGTAATATTTCTAAGAAATCATGATTGCATACTGTTCTATTAAAATTAACATCATTTCTGTATAATGAGTTTTCTAATAGAACACTGACAGCTTTTGATAAAAAAATATATATATATCTTTTAGTTCCCCTTGTCTTGTATTCAATTTCCTTAAATTCATCATATAATTCAGGTAATAAATATATTGTTATTCTATTTTTTTCAGTCATTCTTACACCACCACCTTTATTAATTATATGCACCACTTTTTATAATTATAACAAAATATTTTTGCTTTTTTTATAAAAATAAGTCTAAATTTAATATTTTAACTTTTATTTTAAATTTTTGATTATTTTTGTTATTTTTTTATCTTAACATGTTGACATAATTATTATTTGTTATTATTGTATAATCATAAGCTTGAGATACAATTAAAATTGTATTGGTTGTAGGAGGTATTTTATGATAAAAACTTAAAATTATATAATTCTCTTTATTTTGATAACCTCATAATATTTTTTAAAATAAAAAAAGGAGAATAAAAATTATGGAAAAATTAAATAAATTAAACAATCATAAGATTACAATTAATGATGGATTAGTAAAAAAGGATATTAAAATAGAAGATTCAATTGCTAACTATCTTAAACAAGTTGACTTGGGATATATTGCAAGAGGTAAGAAAAGTAGCTCTTCTCATATTAGCTCAAATTCAAAAAACCGAAAAAATTCCGATATTAAAAAATTTCTAAAATTCTTAAATAATAAATTTCCAAAAATTAAATACACCTATCAAATTACACCTCATATAATCTTAGAATATTACAATTATTTACAACAATATAAAACATCTAAGGATAGATTGCTTTCTAACAATTCAAAACGCTCCTATATGAGTAATGTGGTGGTATATCTCCAATATGCGTATAACCAAGGAGAAATTACAAATAACACTCATAATTATATATTAAGCAAAAATTATCTTTCTACTAATCAAGAAATGAGAATAGAAAGTAATAATACAGGATATTTATCTAATTTTAACTTATGTCAGATTTTTAAAAATCTTGAAAAAACAAATGGAAAACCATTATATCTAAGAAACAAGTTACTTCTTGATATGTTATGTCTTGGTCTTAGAGCTAATGAGATTTTAGAGGCAAGATGGAGAAATTATGATTGGAATGACCATACATTGTTTGTGAATCATAAGAAAGTTGGGAAAAAAGATACCATTTATTTGCCCAAAATGGTAAGAGATGATATCAATACTTATTATCACAGTTTGTCAGACTATGACAGGCACCCTAATTCCTTTATATTTAAGCCTGATTTCTTTTCAGTAGCAGGTGATAACAATAAGCCAATGACCTTGCAATCATTGAATTCATTGATTTCTTCATTAACAGAGGGAATGGTTGATAATAATGGAAACAAGATTACATCAAGAACTTTCCGAAAAACTTTCACTATCTTAAATCTAAAGCTTGGAACCCCACTTCCCTTAATACAGAATTATACTGAACACAATATTAATACACTGAGTCAGCATTATTCAGAATACATCAACAACATGGAAAATGAACCAGCTCAAAAAATAGAAGAATATTTTAATTTCATAAAATCTGAAAAACCCTTGGCAGAATTCAGAGATTCTAACATTAAACATGAAATCACAATTTCTGATGTCTTAAAAAATGAAAAACTAATGGAAGAACTCAAGAATATTTTTAAGTATATAAACTAAAAAACAGTAGTATGATTACTACTGTTTTTATTAAAATCATAAATTTTAAATTGATGTAAAAAAGGTTGTTGTATCTATTGATACAATTTAAAAATATTTGTGATTTTTAAAAATATTTTCCGAAAATTATAGTAAATCAACTTTTTGAGACATTATTTTTGAATTATGGTTGAATTATCACTGTATACAATAAATAGATATTTAAATCCATCCAAAATATTGACAGGCATATTCAATACCATCTTCATAACTTGCTTTTGTAATAAAGCTCGCTTTATCTTTCAATTCTTGACAGGCATTTCCCATTGCAATTGATGTCCATTCTGGTTTAAACATAATCAAATCATTATAATCATCCCCAAAAACGACAACATCTTCAGCTTGACCATGCACATACTCTAACATTTTGAAAATTCCTTCATCTTTAGCATCATGCTGATATGTTAAATATTCTTTCATAAAACGAATATGTCCAATTGAATCAAGAAGTGTTAATTCATGTTCATGTTTTTCATCCACAGCAATATAAATTTTATAATAATCTTGAATATCCTGATAAGTTAATGATGAATCAAAGAAATATCTAGTTGGTTCTTTTCTATATCCAACCTGTTGAATAAATAATTCATCATTCATAATAACATCAATACTATCATTAGGTGAAATAAGAAGTCCAAATCCTTTTTGATGAGCTTCCTGACATAACGCAATAGCTTTTTGACGATCCAAAGGTTTATTTTCAATAAGCTGATCATTCATTATAATAGCAGCGCCTCCATTACTTACAATATGGTGAAATCCTGCTTCTTTCGCAAATTCTTTTGTTTTATAATAAGCTCTTCCTGTCGCAATACATACAAAATGACCATTGTCCTGTAATTTTTTGATTGTTGTTTTTGCACTAGGTATCAATTCACCTGTTTGCTTATTTGTAAGTGTTCCATCTATATCAAAGAAAAAATATTTTTTATTCATAACCATCACCTTCCTAAAGTTTATTATATCAAATCCTCACTTTTATGAAAATACTGATAAATAAAACTCATATGAATGGGTGAAAGAATAACGCCAGCTATACCAAAAAAATGAATATGCAGAACCATAGATACCAATAATAAAAAAGCAGGAATTTTCATCTCTTTATTCATGATATGAGGTTCAAGAAAACTACGTATCATGTTAATAATCAAATATAAGCAAAATAAATAAACTGCCTTCATATATGCCCCTTGAAATAAATATAAAACCATCATAGGAATTAAAATAATTCCAATTCCAATAAATGGCAAACTGTCCAGCAAACAAATTGTAAAAGCATAAAGTAACGGTGAATCAATCTTTAAAATAAGAAAAGCAATCAATAAAATTAAAAATGTTACAAACATTAAAATAATCTGACATTTCATGTAAATCCATAAACTTTTTAAGACTCTATTTTTAAACTGTACAAGTTGAAAACATGTCTTTTTTTGTAAGAGTCGTAAAAAACAATCTTTCATATCTTCATAATCTAAAACAAGAAAAAATGTAGAAATCACAAATATGAAGAAAGATAAAAGAAATGAAGGAATAGATTTAATAAAAGATGATGCAAAGGATATGAAGTCAAGCATATTCTGATTAATCCAGTTTTGAAAGATGATTACAAAATCTTGAGGTACAAAAGAAAAAATACTTTCTAAAAGTTTTGTTATTTTATATATAAAGGGTAAAAAAATAGAATCATAATACATAGGCAATTGTTGAAAAAAGTGGACACATAAACAAAATAAAGCTGTTATTAATATGCCCAAAAGGAATGCTAAAGCAAGATAAATAAATAATAGCAAAGAAATACCTATAGCACTTTTTTGTAATGGAATATACTGTTGAATACGATCAATCAATGGCTTTAAAACAAAAAAACAGAGAATAGCTAATATAAATGGAAAAAGTAAAGAAAACATATATTTTAAAATAATGATATATATTAATAAACCAAACCCAATGATAAGGTATCGTTTTTTATCCATAGACTCACCTATTCATTTATATGTTTATAAATAAAAATAAGTCCATTCAGGACTTATTTATACAATTCATGACAACAATCGACATTTTTCTTATTGAAAACATGTTAAAGTTAATCATGGTGATTAAAAATGCATATATATGATTCAACGAATAATCAATATCAATTTCCAATTTTAGATCCAGATTTTTCCTATCAGCATATTGATTATCAAAAAAATCTATATCCTTTCTTTAAACAGTTAGATATTCCTTCTACTGTACGCTTTTTAACAGGAATATATATTGAATATCAAATTGTACCATATCATATTGAAGAATATCCTCAACTTTATTTTCATATCTCAAAACATTTAGCAACAAAAATGAGTGAATTCTTTGATTTTGGTGATGCTCACCTCTATTATGAAAGATCGAACTTCTTCTTTTTAGTTATGTTTAATACAAATGAAGAACTGATTGAAATTGCTTTTATTCAATTTCATTCATATTTGAAAAACAAAACATTTGAATACTTACATCATACATGTTCATTTCAAATCAAATGTGGTGCTTATGTATCAACCATTAATATTCATCCTTATAAGCTCTTTGATCTAGCTAAAGAACAATGTCAACAAATTTTATCTAAAGATAAAACTCACATTTCAGTTTATAATTTAAAATTATTACGTTAATGACATTCAAAGTGTTGATATAAAAGGACAATTGCTTTTTTTAAAATCAATAATACAAAAATACTGCTCAAACATATTGGAATAATGAAAATTAATGATTTTGAGAAAAGTGAATAAATCTCAAAGAAATCATGCATTATCATCAATATGAGATAAAAAACAACTGTAATCGTACTCGTAACAATGACTCTTATACGATTCCATGGCAAACATACAACAAAAACGACCAGAAAACTGATAAAACCAGCAACTAAATAATAATATGTAGATAACATTTTAGCATCAAAATGGAATTCTTTTCCAATCCAGGTAATGGCCAGCATATAAATGATCATAGTCAGGGCACAAGGCAAAGCTGTCGAAATGACATGTTTCAAAAAACCTTGTGATGATAAAGACGATGAACGTTCCAGAGTCAACAAGAAACTAGGTAAACCGATTGCTAAACCACTAATTAAACTTAACTGTAATGGTGTAAATGGATAACTCATTCTTAAAACCGCAAAAATCAAGGCTAATACTGTTGAATAAATTGTTTTGGTTAAATAAAGTGAGCTGACTCTTTCAATATCTGCAATAATAGCTCTCCCCTCTTTCACAATATCAACCATAGATGCGAAAGAAGAATCTAATAAAACAATATGTGCAGCCTGTTTAGCAGCATCACTTCCCGCGGCCATAGCGATACCACAATCAGCATCTTTAAGTGCCAGAACATCATTTACTCCATCTCCAACCATTCCAACAACATGCTCATTTACCTGTAGTGCTTTAATAATACGCTGTTTCTGTTCTGGTTTAACACGACCAAAAACATGATAATGTGCAACAATATTTTCTAATTCCATATCATCTTCAGGTAATGTTGAAGCATCAATATAGAGATGACCATTCTTTAATCCAGCTAATTGCGCAACACGAGATACAGTTGCTGGATTATCCCCTGATAATATACGTATATCCACATTTGCATTTTCAAAGAAATGTAATGTTTCTTTAGCTTCAGGACGAATACAATCATAAATAATAATAAGTGCGATTGGCTTGACTTGACCAATCTTGGATTCTTGTTCATCAATCAAATCTGTTTTCCCTAACAAAAGAACACGAAATCCCTTTTGGGCATATTCATCAGCCTGATTTAAAACAACATGATCTGATGGTAATAAAAATTCTGGTGCTCCTAAGACATAGTTACCATTTCCTTGAATACTTAAGGCACGCATCTTTCTTTGAGATGAAAAAGGAATACGTTTATTCACAATAACGTTGTCTTGTTTAAAGAAATAGTCTTGCAATGCTAATTGCGTTGCATTGACATCATCAAACTCATGAGCCATCACACCCATAATATATTCTATTTCCTTTAAACAATATGGCTCAACAGGTATCACTTCTTCAACTTTGAGTTCACCTGTTGTAATGGTTCCTGTTTTATCTAAGCATAAGACATCTACCCTTGCTAAAGCTTCAATAGCTTCCATTTCTTGAATCAAGGCCTTTTTACGTGCCAATTTCCCAACACCAATGATAAATGATAAACTTGTTAATAAAACCAAACCTTCAGGAATCATTCCAACGACACCCGCTACAGTTTTGACAATGGCACTGGCTAAATCATTTGGAAAGGCACTACGTTGTGAAAAAAACAATACGATACCAACTGGAATAATCACAACACTTAAAACTTTAATCACTTTTTCAATAGAGTCTTTCATTTCAGAAGAAGCTTTATTTTTATTTTTCGCTTTATGAACAAGCTTAGTGGAATAATTATCATTCCCTACACGAATAACCTTCGCATAAGCACTTCCGGCAACTACAAAACTACCTGAAAGTAACTCATCATCTTTATACTTCTTAACAGGTTCAGATTCACCAGTTAACATAGCTTCATTAACTTCCATTCCCTGCGAACTTAAAACGACACAGTCACTTCCTATTTGATTACCCATTTCTAAAAAAACAATATCATCTAAAACCAATTCTTCCGTAGGAATAATAATTTCTTCTTGATTTCTTATAACTTTTACTTTCTTAACTGTCACAACAGTTAACTGATCAATAATTTTCTTAACCTTAAACTCCTGATAAATACCAATAAAAGCATTAATAAAGATGACAACCATAAAGGTTAAATTGGTCCAACGACCAGTAGAAATAATAATGGCTGCTAAAAAAACATTTAAACAGTTGAAATAAGTCAAAGTATGTTCTAAAACAATTTGTTTTTTTGTTTTTGAAATATTATCATGTGATATATTAATAAGCCCTCGTTGCTTACGTTCATCTACCTGTTGATATGTTAACCCCATATATTTCATATCATCCATCAAATCACCTACTTTTATATCAATATATAACATTGTTATGAAATATATATGAATATCATAAAAATATCATAACACAAATTATAATATAAAAAAATAAAAAAACCTCATAAAGAGGTTGCATACATCTTGGTGGACCCTGAAGGACTCGAACCTTCGACCGATCGGTTATGAGCCGATAGCTCTAACCAACTGAGCTAAGGGTCCAAGTAAAATAAAAAGTGGTATTCACCACTATTAAACTTAATGGTAGCGGGGAAGGGATTCGAACCCCCGACCCACCGGGTATGAACCGATTGCTCTAGCCAACTGAGCTACCCCGCCATGTAGTGAATCGTTTTTGATAAAAATGGTGGTTCCGGCCGGAATCGAACCAGCGACACGAGGATTTTCAGTCCTCTGCTCTACCGACTGAGCTACGGAACCAAAACAAATGGCGGTCTGGACGGGGCTCGAACCCGCGACCTCCGCCGTGACAGGGCGGCATTCTAACCAACTGAACTACCAGACCATTTGGTTGCGGGAGAAGGATTTGAACCAACGACCTTCGGGTTATGAGCCCGACGAGCTACCAGACTGCTCCATCCCGCGATATGAAATTTAATAAATGGCGGAGGTTGAGGGATTCGAACCCCCGCGGGACTTTCATCCCCTGTCGGTTTTCAAGACCGATCCCTTCAGCCGGACTTGGGTAAACCTCCGCAACATAATGGTGGAGCTTAGCGGGATCGAACCGCTGACCTCCTGCGTGCAAAGCAGGCGCTCTCCCAGCTGAGCTAAAGCCCCATTACAATGGTCGGGAAGACAGGATTCGAACCTGCGACCCCCTGGTCCCAAACCAGGTGCACTACCAAGCTGTGCTACTTCCCGTTCGTATATTTGATTGGCGCGCTAGGCAGGAATCGAACCCACAACCTCTTGATCCGTAGTCAAGCACTCTATCCAGTTGAGCTACTAGCGCCTCTTAACAGTGCCATTCAATAATATCACATTTCTTATTCAATTGCAACACTTTTTTTCATTTTTTTCAAATTCTTTTTTTGAATGGTGCCCAGGGCCGGAGTCGAACCGGCACGGATTTTAAGGTCCGCAGGATTTTAAGTCCTGTGCGTCTACCAATTTCGCCACCTGGGCAGTTGGAGGTTCCAGCCGGACTCGAACCGACGATGACAGAGTTGCAGTCTGTAGCCTTACCAACTTGGCTATGGAACCAACTTCCTTAACTCGTTGCTCACCTAGTATATAATATTTTCCCCATTTATGCAATACCTTTTTTCGTTTTTTTTACAAATGATTGCTCTCATTTGACTCCATATTTTAATTTTACTTCTTAAATTCAAAGCTTTTTTTATTTTATAAAATATAATTTTTTTATAAAAAGAGTATCTTTATCTTTTCATTGATAAATCTACTCTCTTAATTCTTTGATGACTTATTTTTCTAACTTTTCTCTACGCTTAGATGATTGCCAAAACATTTCCTTTAAAGATTTTTCATCTCCTGAAGCAATAGCTTGTTTTAACAAATCAAATTGCTTTTCAAAACGCTCCATAGAAGCCAATAAATAATCACGATTATGAAAGAAAAGTTCTGCCCATAAATCTGCATTGATATTAGCAATTCTCGTTAAATCACGGAATGAATCTCCAATATATTTACCTGTTTCATATTTTTCATCATCACTATTCATCAATGCTACAGCTAATGTGTGTGGTAATTGTGATGTATAGGAAATAATTTCATCATGATCATAAGGACTCATGATTTTCACACTCTTAAAACCTAGTTGTCCTACAAATTGACGCATCCAATCAATTTTATCTATCTGATTATGTTCATGCTGAATAACTATATAATTTGCATTTTGAAAAACTTCCTGACTGGCATACAAATAGCCTTTTTTTTCACGACCAGCCATAGGATGACCACTAATATATTCGACATCCTGATCTATTCTTGATAAAGCTTGATTTAAAAAATATGATTTAATACCAACAACATCTGTAACAATACTTCCTTTTTTAAAAGTATGTTCAGAAATAAAATCTAAAACTTTTGATGGATACAAACAAATAATCGTTAAATCACTCTGTGAAATAATCTGATGTCCATCAAGATACCCTTCAATTATACACCCTTCAGCTTTCGCCATTTCTAAAGTCTGCTGATCGCAATCCACTCCATAAACATCATATCCTTTCCCTTTTAAAGCTTTAACAAAACTACCACCAATAACACCTAATCCTACAACTGTAATAATCATAAATAAAATCCTTTAAAAAGAAAGGACTAATGTCCTTTTTTCCCTTTCGCTAACATTTTTAGCTTATAATCTAATAATTTCTGAGTTAAATCAACATAATACAAATGAGGGTATTCTAAACGGAAAATTTCATCCCATAATAATTGTTTTTGCTGATTAGAATATGCTCTAATTTCATCTAAAGAATTATATGGATAAACATTTTTTCCATTTTCAAACACAAGTGTCTGCAATGGTTGAATTTCATATGTTCCAGCATAAAGTGTTTTATGTTTCCATGCATCTAATTGATGATAAATTGTAAGATCTTGATTTTCATCTAAAACTTCATCATGGAAAGCAATAATATCAGCAATGGCTTTATGAGTTTCTTTTTCAATTAAACGATAAACTTTTTTAAATCCTGGATTTGTAATTTTTTCAGTATTTTCAGATATTTTAATTTTAGGAATAATTTCTCCATCTTTTTCAATAGCAGCAAGTTTATATACACCACCAAAAACTGGTGAAGATTTAGAGACAATCATATTTTCACCTACACCAAATGAATCTATCTGAGCGCCTTGTTCCAACACTGAACGAATTAAATACTCATCCAATGAATTAGAAACTGTAATTTTACAGTCATGCAATCCTGCAACATCTAACATCATTCTGGCTTTTTTAGTTAAATAAGCAATATCTCCACTGTCTAAACGAATTCCTTTTAATCTTTTCCCCATTGGTGCTAAAACCTCTTCAGCAACGCGTATAGCGTGAGGAACACCACTTTTTAAAGTATCATAAGTATCAACAAGCAAAACACAATTATCAGGATAAATTTGAGCATAAGCTTTAAATGCTTCATATTCCGAATCAAAAGACTGTACAAATGAATGTGCCATTGTTCCTAATACAGGTATTCCAAAATCTTTTCCAGCAGATACAGTCGCACTTCCAGCCACTCCTCCAATATAAGCAGCTCTCGCCCCATAATGAGCGCCATCATATCCTTGAGCACGACGTGCTCCAAATTCCATCACAGCACGCCCTTTTGCTTCCTGCACAATACGTCTAGCCTTTGTTGCAATTAAAGATTGATGATTAATTGTCACTAATAAAAATGTTTCTATCAACTGTGCTTCAATAAGTTTAGCTTTCACTGTAATTAATGGTTCATATGGAAAAACAGGTGTCCCTTCTCTTACCGAAAAGATAGTTCCTGTAAAATGAAAATCTTTGAGATACGCAAAGAAATCTTCATCAAAGACATTTAATGATCTTAAATATTCAATATCTCCATCTGTAAAATGCATATTTTCAATTGCTTCAATTAACTGCTGTAAACCCGCAAAAATAACAAAACCACCCTGGTCAGGATTTTTACGATAAAACATATCAAAATAAACAATTTCATCTTGTTTTCCTAATTTAAAATAATTATAAGCCATTGTTAATTCATAAAAATCCATGATCAAAGTGATATTTCTTTCACAACCAACATAGTTTTTTTCCATTATTTAGCCCCCTATCATTTTCATTATCATATACTAATTTTCCTAAAAAATAAAGATTTATTCTTCAATAAACAAAAAAAGCAGTCACTTTTATTGTAACTACTTTTGATCAATATAAAATACTAAGATTCATTTTTAGCTTCTTCATAAGCCTTAGCAACGGCTTCTTTTAAAGCTTGAGAAGACTTGGTAGCTCCAGAAATGGTATCAACATCATAATGATTCTTTTTCTTCATGTTGTCAATCATTTGTTCTAAAGCTACACCTCCAATAGATGGTGTTTCATTATGCTCTTTAATCACAATATCCTGAATTTTATCATCTTTTAATGTTGTTTCAACCTCAAACTCTCCGCCATATCCCATAGCAGTTGTTGTATAAGTCCCATCTTTATATTGCGATTTTTCTTCTACTTGTTTTTCTTGAGCACATCCACATAATATCATAGCTACAAATAGGATGATTATTTTCTTCATTTTTCAAACCTCCTATTTATAGTTTTTGCTCAAATGAAAATCTTATGCATTTTTTTAAAAATATAAATCATAAGTTTCTCTTTGGAATGGTTGTGGCATTGGTGGAACCTTTTGATAAACAATTGGCACCAAGAGTTCCTGTTGAGGATGAATCAACAAATCATCATTAAGCTGATTCATAACCTGAATCCATGCCACTTCACTATTTAATGTTTTCGCAATACGATAAACATTATCACCTTTGTGTACCGTATATAAAACAATTTCTCCAACACGAGGATTTATGACTCTTTCATCATCATACATATATGGATTATACATGATTATCACTCCCAAAATAAACTATGCTTTTTTGAAAAAGATATCTAGGCAAAATCCATCATTTCATCATTATTTTGTCGCAAGTTTATTTAAAGCATCCTTCGCTGCCTGCTGTTCAGCTCTTTTTTTGCTTGTTCCTTTCCCAACACCTAGACACATATCATCCATCATGACAGCTACTTTAAATTCTGGAGCATTAGACGGACCAGATGTTTCTAACAATTCATATGTGACAGTACGACGCTGATCAGCTTGAATCAATTCCTGCAAAGTTGTTTTATAATCAGTAATATCATCATAATCTAAATCGTTGATATGTTTGAATATAGTTTGTTGTAATATCTTTAAAACTTCATCGTGACCACAATCTAAATATAATGCACCTATAAATGATTCAAAAATATTGGCAAGAACACTTTCACGTTCTCTACCACCACTTTTCTCTTCACCAACACCTAAGTATAGCAATTCTCCTAAACCTAATTCTCTAGAGAAACGTGCTAATGACTCTTCACGTACGAGTTTACTACGTAAAGTTGTCAATGTTCCTTCTGGAACATCAGGAAAAAGATTAAATAAAAACTCTGAAACATAAAGCTGTAAAACAGCATCTCCCATAAATTCTAAACGTTCATAGTCTTTTTTTACATAATGCGATTCATTAGCATATGAAGCATGTGTAAATGCTTCTTTATAAATGGCAATGTTATGAAATGGTATATTTTCTTTCTGTAAAAAATCTAATATTTTCATTTTTGACTTAATCCTTCCTTCATTTGAGTTACAACATCCATTTTCACCATCTGATAAGCTAAATCCATAGCATTACAAAACGCTTTAGCATCACTGGCTCCATGTGCCTTTACAACTGCTTTTTCAAATCCCATCATTAAAGCACCACCAACAGATTTGTAATCAAATTTTTCTTTCAAACTATAAAGTGAAGATTTGGCTAATAATGCCCCTATTTTTCCTTTTAGTGAAGACATCATGCTTTCTTTGATCATTTTCATTAATGTTGAAGCAACCCCTTCACAAGTTTTCAAAGCAATATTACCACTAAAACCATCAGTGACTACAACATCATAATCACCACTTAAAATATCTCGACCCTCAACATTTCCTACAAAGTGCAAACGATCACTTGCCTGTAAGAGCTGATATGCCTGCTGATGCGCTTCATCACCTTTTTTAGATTCAGTTCCAATATTTAATAAAGCAACTTTAGGTTCTTGGATTCCCCTTATATTTTTAGCATAAATATTCCCCATAATCGCAAAATCATACAATTGTTCATCTGTATTTTCAGCATTAGCTCCTACATCAAGCATAGCCATGCCCTTTCCATTATATGTAGGCATCATAACCATCAGACAAGACTTTTCAACACCCTCAATACGTTTTAAAAAGAGCATAGCACTTGTATAAAAGGCACCAGTTGAACCGCATGATACCACACCATCAACAACACCTTCTCGTGCCATCATGACAGCTTTTACCATACTTGATTCTTTTTTACGACGCACAGACATAATGCCATCATCCATTTTCACAACATCTCTGGCATCTACAATATGAATATTTTCATATTTTGTTAATGTTTCTAATTCTTCTTTTTTTCCAGTGACATAAAGTTCTACATCATGATGATTTTTCATAAACATTTCACAAGCTTCTACAACGATAGAACTTCCTAAATCACCACTCATAGCATCTATTGATAACTTATACATAATTCTTTCACTCCTCGTTTGTATAGTATAACATATTTAATCAACATATTCATTATTCACCTGTAATTTCTCTTGAATCTTACATACAATTCCCTGATACTCATGATTTTGTATATAATCATGTATAATTTCATCGGCATCTTTTCTTGCAATTGATAAAATAGGAAAATCTTTCATTATATCAGCAACTAAAAAAGTTGGTAAACCACTTTGTCGTTGGCCTAAAACTTCCCCAGGTCCTCTAAGTTTTAAATCATACAATGATATTTCAAATCCATCGTGACTCTTTTCTAAATATTTCAATCGTTCAATGGCTTCTTTTGACGATGATGAACTCATTAAATAACAATAAGCCTGCTCCTGTCCTCGCCCAATACGTCCACGCAATTGATGTAATTGACTCATTCCAAATCGCTCTGCATTATAAATAACCATCATATTTGCATTCTTAACATCTACTCCTACTTCTACAACTGTCGTAGATACCAAAATCTGAATTGTATTATTCAAAAAGCCATTCATCACTTTTTCTTTTTCGTCTTCTTTCATCTGTCCATGTAATAATCCAACATTGTATTGAGTTTGAAAATACTTTTGCATAGCCTCCGCAATCTGTGAGGCACTCTTTGCTTCTAAATTTTCACTATCCTCCACTAACGGACATATCACATAGCATTGTCCTCCTTGAGCTAAATATGATTTTAAATGTTTTAATATCGGCTTCATCGAAGACGAGTGAATATATTGTGTTTTCACTGGCAAGCGCCCTTGAGGCATTGTTTTGATTGTCGATACATCCATATCACCATACATAGAAATAGCTAGCGTACGTGGTATAGGTGTTGCACTCATAATCAAAAAATCAACCTGCTGACCTTTATTTTTTAAAGCCTTACGTTGCATGACACCAAAACGATGCTGTTCATCAGTAATCACAAATCCTAAATTATGGTAAACAACTTTTTTTTGAAATAAAGCATGTGTCCCAACCACAATATCTGCCTCTCCACTTTGGATAGCCTGATAAACACGTTCTTTTTCTTTCAATGACAATGAACCTGTTAATAACTCTATACGGACATCTGTATTTTCAAAGAAACGGCTTAATGTCTGATAATGCTGAGTCGCTAGAATTTCTGTTGGTGCCATTAAAGCCCCTTGATAACCAGCCAAATAATTGGCATATAAAGCTACAGAGCTGACAACTGTTTTCCCACTACCAACATCACCCTGTAAAAAGCGATACATCATCTGTGGACTTTTTAAATCTTCTACAATCTCTTTAATAGCCGTCTGTTGATCTTTGGTAAGAGCAAAAGGCAATGATAATATCAATGATTGTAATTGTGTTACATCAAAATCTTTCGCAATCCCCATTTCTTGAGTACGTTGTTGCTTCATCAATTGCATTGTTAATTGAAATTTTAAGAATTCTTCATATTTTAAATATTTCAACGCTTCTTGAACATCTTTTTTATTTTCTGGAAAATGAATACAATACAAAGCACTTTCCTTTCGGATCAGATGATGTTGAATGCGGTATTTTTCAGGAATAAAATCATCAAATTCATGATTTAATAAAGACAATGCTTTTTTGACATATTGTCTAAAAGATTTTTGTGTTATTCCTTCTTTTAAGGAATAAACTGGATAAATACCAGATATGTCTTGTAATGGCTTGATTTTAATATCAGATGCCGTAATACGATGATTGACGCATTTACCAATGATTGTTATGGTTGTTCCTAGCTTTAAATGTTGCCTTAAAAAATGACGATTAAAAATATTCACCTGAAAATGTTGTAAATACTTATCTTCGACTTCAAAACTCATTCTAGACATTTTACCCTTAAAAAAAATCTTGACTGGTGAAATGACAGTCGCTTCAATAATCAGATGCTCATCCTCATCAGTGGGATATTTTTCTTCAATCACTTCATAACGATAAGGATACTGATAAATCAAGTCTTCCAAAGTTGTTATATTCATTGAAGCTAAAATTTCTAAACGTCGAGATGTCGTTTTTAATAATTTTATATCTGTCATATTCTCACCACCTGTCGTTTATTGTACCATAAATTCAAAAAAAAGATACTCATTTAGAATATCTTTCATTTGATTAAATAAAAATCAATAACAATGTAATCATACAAACAATAGAAATAATGATACTTAAAGAATTTGCTGTTGCAGGCATATCACCACTATAGCCAATTCTTTGACTAAACACAGCTGAAACTGTTGATAAAGGGGCACAAAGAGCCATAGTTAATATTTCTTTAGCTAATAATGGCAATGGTAATACAATGAAAATGATACCTGATAAAATCAAAGTGCCAACAATTCTTAACACTATAATTTTGATAACATGATATGCTTCACTATGTGAGACTTTGATTTCAAGCATTAACCCAATCATCATCATGGCTAAAAAGCTATTTCCTGCACCAATAGTTGTTGCCATAGAAAGAATATATGATGGAAATTCAATTTGAAATATAGCCATTATAAAAATCAATAAATAGACATCAAATGGAATAGAAGAAAAAAGCTTTTTTAAAACATCCTTTAAATGAAAATCACTTTGACCACTGGCAACATGATCGGCTAAAGCATACGTAATCCCTAATCCCATTAATGCATTTCCAATATCAAAAGAACATAAATAAACGACTCCCATACCAGGAAAAAACGATTGAACAAATGGCAATACAAAATTCCCAATATTATATCCTGATACATTAATCATATATGTTCCTTTTATTACAGGACGTTCTTTATAAGCAAATCCATAACCAACGAGAATCATAATAACATTAGATAAAATACCTACAGCTATCAATATAAGAATTGTCATATCTAATGTAATTCCATTGGCACTTGTTAATAAAGCACATGGCAATGTCACATTCATAATAATGGTTGCTAAAATATTTG
Source organism: Massilimicrobiota sp. An142 (assembly GCF_002160725.1). NCBI lineage: Bacteria > Bacillati > Bacillota > Erysipelotrichia > Erysipelotrichales > Erysipelotrichaceae > Massiliimicrobium > Massilimicrobiota sp. An142. Next base: position 72,794 of record NZ_NFLD01000001.1, read on the forward strand.
CATCACTCTTTTTTAAAACTTTCACTTTTTTTAAAAAGTATGCAATCACAATAATCAAAATAAAAGTTAATGATGTTATCAAAACGTCAAACATTTTTTCCCCTTCTTTCTTCATGCATTATAGCACTTTTGTTATAAAAAAGATAAAACAAGCAAAAAATGAAAATCTTTTGTAAAATATATAATGCCTGATATAATAAAAGAAACGATAAGGAGGATATATATGATTAAGGCAATCTTTTTTGATATAGATGGTACTTTGGCCAGTTTCAAAACTCACCAAATCCCTGATTTAACTTTTTATACTTTAAATAAACTCAAAGATAACGGAATCAAACTCTTTATTGCGACAGGAAGAGGAAAAGATGGTTTAGATATTTTACAAGGTTTCCCCTTTGATGGCTATATTACATTAAATGGGCAATATTGTTTTACAAATAATGAACTGATTTATGAAAATACAATTGATTCTCAGGATATTCAGGCTTTATTAGAATATTTAAAAGAAAAACCATTTCCTTGTGGTTTTACTGAAGAACATACCAAATATTTTAATATGCGTAATCATCTTGTTGATGAAATCCATGCAATCACACATAACGACGATCATCCTGCTCGTGATTGCAGTCAGGTTATCCATAAAAAGATATATCAATGTATGTGCTTTGTTGATGAAAATGAGGAAAAGGAATTATTAAAAGTCATGCCGCATTGTCATGCTTCAAGATGGTATCCCACTTTCTGTGATATTTCACCGATAGGTGGTTCTAAACAACATGGAATTGATGAATTCTTAAAACATTATCATATTGATTTATCCCAAACTATGGCTTTTGGCGATGGTGGAAATGATATTCCTATGTTAAAGCATGTTGCTATAAGTGTTGCAATGGGAAATGCCAATGATGAAGTCAAGTCTATTGCTGACTATATAACAGATGATGTTGATCATGATGGTATTTTGAATGCCTGTGTTCATTTTCAATTATGCCAAAAACAAGAATAAGACATGAGCTTATTCTTGTTTTTATATTATCCTAATCTCTTTTCAATTTCACGAATGACAATTTTCATTGCTTTAATACGTGCATATTTTTTATCTACTGATTCTAATACATACCATGGTGCAAACACTGTATTTGTTTTTTGAAGCATTTCTTCAATAGCATTTTCATATAAATCCCATTTTTCACGATTACGCCAATCTTCTTCAGTAATTTTCCATTGTTTTTCAGGTGTATTTTGACGTTCAGTAAAACGTTCTAATTGTGTTTGGTTATCTATCTGTACCCAGAATTTAATAACAATAGCACCCCAGTCATAAAGTTCTTTTTCAAATTCATTCATTTCATTATAAGCACGTTGCCAGTCATTTTCACTACAAAATCCTTCTAATCTTTCAACCATAACACGACCATACCATGTTCTATCAAAAATGGCAATATGTCCGTCCTTTGGTAAACGTTTATAAAAGCGCCATAAATAATGTCTATTCAATTCACTTTTATCAGGAGCTGCTATAGGATAAACTGTATATCCACGAGGATCCAATCCAGAAGTGACTCTCTTGATATTTCCACCTTTACCAGCTGCATCCCAACCCTCATAGGCAATAATCACAGGTATTTTTTGACGATAAAGTTTATTATGCAACTTCATTAATTTTTTACGACATTTTTTCAATTCTCTACGATATGTTTCTTCACTAATGTTAACACTCAAATCATAATCTTCTAAATGGATTTTCTCTCTCATTTCAAAAACATTGTCAATCAGTGGTGCATCCTGCTTTTCATGCTCTAGACGTTCTTGAATACAGCTCATTAATGTTTCAAGCACCTGTAATTGAGCTAGTTTTTTATTTGTTGCATCAATAATATACCAAGGAGCATATGTGTCATTTGTCGCATTCATATATTCATCATATAAACTTAAGTATTCATCATAATGTTTATTTTGCCATAAATCCTCATCACTGACACGCCATTTTGTATTCTTGTTTTTCAATAACTTATGTGTACGTGTTGCCTGTTCCAATTGAGAAATATGGAAAAAGAATTTAATCACTATATAACCATTATCTACTAAAGTTCTTTCAAACTTCTGTATACTTTCAATTCTTTGATGATATTGTTTTTTTGAAATTTGTTTATGCATATATTGTCTTGTGACATCATTCATCCAACCATGGTCATAAAATGTGGCCATTCCATTTTCTGGAATGCGTAAAAAATAACGATATAAGAAAGGTCGTCTTTGTTCATCTTCACTTATCTTATTCATTGTTTCAACATTATAAAAACGTGGATCCATATTTTGAATCACTTTGCCAAGCGTTGTCCCAATTCCAGATGCTCCCCATCCTTCAAATAAAACTACAACAGGTAATTTCTTTTCTTTTAATAACATCTGTTTTTTAGACAACTCAAGTTTTGCATTTTCTAAACATTCTTCAATATCAGGTGCAATTTCTATTTGTTCAAATTGATAATCTCTTAACATATTTTTCCTCCTCACCTACACATTTATATTTTATCACTTTTATGTAAGCGCTTAAAGAAAAATATAACTTGATCAAATAATAATTAAAAACACTACCTATTGATTTCCAATACTGTAGTGTTTCATTCTATTAAATAAGATGATGAGCTTTTAAGCAATCTTCTATTTCCTGTGGATTTGAACAACCATTTTCTCCTAAATGAATAGATGGTTTTGTCTTACCATGAAAATCACTTCCACATGTATACAAGACATTTAGTTCTTTAGCTTTATTGTAGAAATATTCATTTGTTTCTGTTGTATGATAACTTGAAAAACATTCTACTCCATCTAATCCTAATGCCACCATTTCATCAAACAGTTCAAACTGTCCTTTTAAATTATTACCAGGATGAGCCAACAGGGCAACTCCACCATGTTGATGAATCAATTGTATAGTTTCTTCTAAAGTTGGAAAATGTATTTCTGTATAACATGGTTTCCCTTGGGCATAATAATCCCAATAAAAATTCACATAGGGATTATCACTTCTTTCTCCACCTTGACGATAGGGCTTTAATAATTCATGATCTTCATATCGTGAATCATTTAATAAGGCTTCACCAAACATTTCGCCTGTATAAACACCATTTGTTGATAATGCATCTAATTGTTCTTTTTTCAAATCAAATCCTAAGGCATTCGTTAATTCTAATTTCTTCATACTGCATGCAAGTTCCTGCTTTTCAATATCTTCACCTAATTGGTTAAAGACTTCCTGATTATCAATACCATATCCTAACACATGTAAATTAACACCTTTATATGTACAATCAATTTCAATAGCAGGAATATATGTCATCCCTAATTCATCTGCATGTTTTTTTGCTTCCTCATTTGCTTTTACCCAGTTATGATCAGCAATAGCCATGATTTTCACACCTGCCTCATGACACATATCCACTAACTGTGTTGGTGTATATTCTCCATCATCGCTATACATACTATGCATATGTAAATCAATATAACTCTTTGTCATCATTCTTCTCCTCCTCTAATATTTTTTGAATACTCATTTGATAAAGCCCATCTTCTATCAATGAATCCATATTCTTTACATGAATCATACACGGTCTATGTTTAAATGGAATCGTATTGAGATGAAAATCATCTAAACAATCAATAACATCACTGCAAATCCCAATCATTTCTGGATTGAAAACACAACAAAGTGTCGACAACTGTTTTTCTAGTAATTCTTTAGGTTGAGTTTCAAGCATTTGATTTTGTTGCTCAGATGTATAAAACGGTAAATATCTTAACTCGCCCGCAAAATGCGTAAAACCGTTATATAACTTTCCATTAATAATCATTCCACAGCCTATATATTGAACTGCTGGCTGATAAACAAATGCCAAATGCTGACATTTTGGATATTGATGATAAAAACCAATACTGGCAATATTAACATCATTTTCTAAAATGATTTGATTCTTATAAAAATCACGAATCATCTCTAAAAGATTCACATTTTCAAACAATTCAAAGTCACAAACATCAATATATCCATCATGACAAACACCAGGAATACTTAAACAAATCATCGTTATAGAAGAGTCAGCAGATAAAAACTTCTTCATTAATAAAATCAATTCATCCACTTGACCATACATTGAAGAAACTGTTTGAGATGAAATAACCTGATTAAAAAGATTCATATTCTGACAAATAAATTCATAACCATTGATTTGTCTTTTTAAAATCATTTTTAATATATGACGATAATCTTTATTCAAAACATACTGTTTTGATTTTCGTCCTCCTGTTGATGCATTTTCACCTATAAAAAATATTTCTTGATTTTTTAATAGTTTCTGCAAAATATTTGTCATGGATGATAACGATAATTGCGTCTCATCAGATAACTGTGTTTTCGTCCATATGTTTCCATCATAAAAACATTGTCTTACTTTTTGAATATTCATGTGTTTTAAATCTTTAACTTTTGACAAAATATCACGCTTTCTATTTAAACTTCAATTCTTTGATAAAAGATTCAATCACTTTCGTTAAGTCTTGTTGAAAGTTATTATTATCATATCACATATTCTTATTTATTCATATAAATTTCAACTTATGAAAAAAATATCTGTATATACCAGATAAATAATATTTTCATCTTCATTTCTTCAATCACTTTGTCATATAAGTCATTTACCACACTCAAAATTCAAATAGGAACATATGATAATTATGGTGATGACAATGTCCTTAACTTTTATTCATCCTATCGCACTTGATGGTTTAGCTGTTTTATTGGTTGCCCCTTTAACAGAAAGTTTATCCGTTGATGAACAAGCTGTTGTTGGTGCCTTTTTCAATGTACTTGGTGATTTATTAGCTCTTAACAGCAGTTATCTTTCTTCCTTTCAGACAACAGATAGTCAATCCAATGAACAAGACTCAAACTCTCAAGAAGATAATCAGGATAATGAGTATGATCTTTTAAAGAAAAGTTTTCAAAAGTTAGAAGAAGAATTAAATAAAATTAAACAAGATAAAGAATAATGAAATTCAATCATATATATTTTTTCATAGATTATCTGAATCACTTGTAGTATTTTTTCTTTAAACTCCATTTTTCAACGATGCAAGACAAAAAAAGATGTTAAATTAAAAATGTAAAAATAGCAGCAACAAAATTGTAAAAAAGAGCACATGATTTAACATTTACTCTGTTATTTCAAGATAAACCTATAAACTTTCAACTTCTAAAAAGGAAATATCATTTATCATTTTTTAGCTCGTGTAATTACTTTTTTCATATAAACTTTTAAACCATTGTGTAGATTGCTTGAGCCACTCCATTATCTTCACAACTCTTTACGACCTGATAAGCCATTTCTTTAATTGTAGAATCTGCATTTTCAGGTGCAAATGAATATCTAAAACGTTCAAACATTGTAATATCATTGAGCCCATCACCTAAAACCATAACTTCATCTTTAGAAATATTCATCTTAGCAACAACCTGTTCTAAAATAAGCCCTTTTTGTGCTTTTTTATCAGTCACTTCGACATTGTCGTCAAAAGAAGATAAATAAGCAATTCCTGAAAGATTTGCTAATTTTTCTTTAGCTTTAGAAATTAAAACTGTATTAGTATTAAACGCTTCTACTTTAATAATATCAATGTCTTGTTCTAAAAACTCATCAACATCCTTGATTTCTTTTAAATGCATACAGGGCATATCTTGTTGCACTCCATTAAAATATTCCTCTTTTTTACGATTAAAACGCTGAATACAACGATCAATAAAAGCATCACGAACTATTTGTGGTTTTTTAGTTGTATAAAAACCAGCTGTTGTAAAAATCATATAGTAGGTATTTAAATCATCAAAAATCTTTAAAACCTCTTTAAATCTATCTTTAGGAAAATAACAGCTAGATAAAATTTTTCCTGTTTCATCACAAAACTGAGCCCCATTTCCTAGAATACATGAACAATGCAAATCATAACGATCCATGATTCCTTTTATACCAAAATAATCTCGTCCAGTGGCAATTGTAAAATTCACTCCTCTACTTTGAGCATATTTAATAGCTTCTAAATTTTCTTTACTAATTGAAGCATCTGTTAATAAAAGTGTTCCATCCATATCCGATACAATCATTTTTATCATAATCAAAACCTCGCTTATATTAATTTATTATAATTATATCGTAACTTTTAAATAACACCTAATTTTTTCTTATTTAGAAATAACATCGAAACCGAAACACTATTACAGTCACAAAATCTTTAAAACCATTATAAAATATTTGTTTTTTCAATTTTATATTTTGTTTGTTGCGTACGTTATCGTACTTTGGTGTCATTATTTTTACAAGAGTACAATATCTTTAGATTCATCTCTGCCTGTATAATAAAAATAGCCACCAACTGTATCATTTGTTATCTTATCTCAATATCTGGAATTTTTAGGTGGTACTTTTAAACTCGTTATTTTTCTTTAATTTTAATAAACATTGCGACTATTAAAGTAATATTTCTTCATTTGACAGATTATACCTATAATAAATTGAGAACTATCATTCTACAAGGTTTCACTTTTATCTATATGAGGAGTATTTATTTTTTCATAATAAATTAATTCATCTCATTTATAATTAAACATAAATACATTTTAAAATGTATCCTTGAGTAATTATTTAAAAACATCACATTATACATTTACAAAAATTTATATATCAGACATCTAGTTCTTTCTTTAGCGATTCAATAAAATATGGATCTCTCATAAACGGTCTGGCAAATCCAAATAAATTAATTCGACTATGCAACATTACATCTTTTAGATCCGACATCTCTCTTAGACCACCAGTAAGGATAATTGGTGTATCAATAATCTTTGATAATTTAATAGCTGCATCTTTATAATATGCTCTTTCTTTCAAACTGTGCGTTTTCCAGCGATCACCGCTTACTTCAATCGCACTTATTCCAAGCTTAGCTAATTCACTGGCCATATATAGAAAATCTTCAACTGTTAAGCCACCAGGCAATTCGTCTGATGAATTCATCTTGATCCATACAGGATAATCTTTACCTACAGCTTCTCTTATAGCAAGATAAACTTCTTTTACTATTCTAAATCTATTTTCAACACTTCCTCCGTATTCATCAATACGATGATTAAATAACGGTGAAATAAAATGAGCCAAAAGATAATTATGAGCACAATGAATCTGTACTCCATCAAAGCCAGCTTTTTTGACTCTCAATGCAGCCTTAGCAAATAATTGAACTACTTCCTGAATTTCATCTTTTGTCATTTCTTTAGAGACAAGATGTGAATCTGGATGTTCCATTGTTGATGGACCTAAAATTTTAGCTGTTTCGGGATATCCTTGTCCCCATGACGAACCATGAACGATTTGCATGTTGATCTTCGAATTGTATTGATGAATCTGGTCAGTCAAGTTCTTATATGCCGGTATCATATCATCACTATATATTCCTAACTGATATTTCTGTGGTTGTTCATAGTCTGTAATGTATGAATAGCTTGTAATAATAGTTCCAACATTTCCTTCAGCTAATTTTTGATAAATATTAATTGTTTGCTGAGTTGGATAACCATCTTCAGTTGCTTTTCCTTCATATGTCGCTGAACGAATAAAGTGATTGGATACTTCTAAATTTTCTATTGTTGTTTCTTTAAATAAGTTCATAAAATTTCCCCCTTTGTTTCAATAACTGTTTTATACCATTCAAAAGAATCTTTTTTATATCTTTGATAACTTCCAGTACCATCATTATTTCTATCAACATAAATAAATCCATATCTTTTCTTCATTTCTCCAGTCGAAAATGAAATCATATCTATAGCACCCCATACGGCATAACCGATAACATCTACTCCATCTTTTTCAATAGCCAATTTTAATTGTTCTATATGCTGCTTTAAAAAATCAATACGATAATAATCATGAATCTTACCATTTACTAACTGATCTTGAGCTCCTATACCATTTTCAACAATAAACAGAGGTTTTTGATAACGATCATATAAAGTGTTTAAACTATATCTTAATCCAATTGGATCAATTTGCCAGCCCCATTCTGTTTTTTCTAAATAAGGGTTATCTACTATCTTATCACAAACAATATTAATATTGTTTGAATCAATATGATGTGACTGATGACTAACAGCATATGAGAAATAATAGCTTAAACCAATAAAATCAACACAACCATTTTTCAATATTTCCAGATCTTTTGAAGTCATATCTAAATGATAATTTTTCCTTTCAAATTTTTTCAATGCATAAGCAGGATAATAGCCCCTTACTTGCACATCACTATAAAAGAATACTTCACGACCAGATTCAATAGATTGCATCATATCTAAAGGATGACAGCTGTAGGGATAAAAAGCTTCACAGGCAATCATACATCCCACTTTAAGATTTGAATCAATACGATGAGCTATCTTTACACATAGTGCACTTGCTACAAACTCATAATGAGCAGCCTGATAAATAATTTTTTCACGATCTTCGCCTTCTTTAAAAATAATTCCTGAATTTGTAAATACCGGAACATCTGCCTGATATTTAGCCTGATTATTAATTTCATTAAATGTTAACCAATATTTCACTTTATCTTTATATCGTTCAAAACAAACTTTTGCAAATCTAACAAAGAAATCAATAAGTTTTCGATTACGCCATCCACCATATTTTTTAACCAATGCATAAGGCATTTCAAAATGTGATAATGTAATAACAGGTTCAATTCCATACTTTAGCAATTCATCAAACAAATTATCATAAAACTGTAGTCCTTCTTCATCAGGTTTATCCTCGTCGCCACAAGGAAAAATACGTGCCCATGAAATAGATGTTCTGAAACACTTTAACCCCATTTCAGCAAACAATTTGACATCTTCTTTATAATGTCCATAAAAATCAATAGCTTCATGATTAGGATAATATTCACCTTCAACAATTCCATCAGTAATCTGTCTAGATTTACCTATTCCTCCAACAGTTAAAACATCACTAACTGACAGACCTTTTGTTGTTCCTTTTAAACCTCCTTCAATTTGGTGAGCAGCACTTGATGCTCACCATAAAAAATTATCTTTCATAACACCACCTCCTGATGACAGAATAACATATTAAAAAAAACATACAATGGATATAAAGAAGATAGAGTTTCTGTTACAAAAAACATAAAAAAATCGATAGTTTCTAGTAACATTGTTACAATATAAATGGAGGTGTTACCATGTCACACATTATAAATTATTTAAAAGAACACTATCAACTAAATGATAATGATATATATATCTGGCAGTATATGCTTGACAATATTGATAGTATACCTTATATGTCATCACGTAAGCTTGCTGAAGCTACATTTACACATCCAACCACTATTTTACGCTTATCAAAAAAATGTGGTTTTCAAAACTTTAATGATCTAAAAATTCATATTCAAAGCTTTGTTAAACAAATGTCTACAGAATATCAAAATGTAATAGATCAAAACGACATTTTATCTACAATTAATAACCTAACAGAACTACAAACCTCGGTTATCCAACAGACAAAAGAAGCATTAAACTACTCTGATTTTTATAATATCATTCAAATAATACAAAACGCTCATTATATAGATATCGTTGCAGATGATGCCAATAGCGACATTGCTGAATATGCCAGCCATAATTTCTGTATTGTTAATAAAACAGTTACGGTATATAAAACAGCCGACAAACAACTTTATTTAGGTCTTAATGTACAAAAAAATCATGTTATTATTTTTATGAGCAAACATGTAATTAATAAGCAAATTTTACAAACAGCTAAATTAATAAAGAAAAGAAAAATTCCTAGCATTGCTTTGACTACAGATGGACAAAACAATCTCGCTAAAAATTGTAACTATTCTTTAATATGCGCCTTTGATCCATCTATTAGTAAACTTGGCGATCTTGTATTTAATATATCAAGTAAATATCTGTTTGATTTGATGTTTGCTATATTGTTCGCTAAAAACTATGATGAAACGTTAGAATTAGAAAGTATTCATAAAAAAATTTACTTAAATGGACTATAAAATTATGAAACATTTTTTTATAACAATTTTTTAATAATCTGATTTTAATATAACATTGATGAACTTATTATTTAAGTAAAGATATCAAATCAACTAAATAATAAATTTTTTTTGCATTCATCCTACCTGTATAATCAAAATAACCACCAACTGTATCATTTGTTATCCTTTTTCTATATCTAGAATTTTTAGATGATGCTTGCTCATATTAAAAAATCTAATCTTTGCTATCTTCATAATAAAAAAACACGATGTTTTTTGCTTTGAATACACAGATCAGTGCGTAAATAAGCTAAAATAAGCGTAAAATTTGATTGTTTATTAAAAAAGTGCTGATGTAATCAGCACTTTTTTAATATTTTATTTATTCAACACCTACAATAAATGAATAAACCGGTTGTTTTCCATTTACACATTCAATTTCAGCTTCAAAGTGATCTTCAACATAACTTTCAATATCTTCAACTTCGTCTTCAGTCACATCTTCACCATAAATTAAAGTAATAATTTCTGAATCTTCATCAACCAATCCATTTAAAGTTTCTTTTAAAGCTTCTACTTTATTTGGAACACAGGCAATAATCTCTTTTTCACATAATGCCATATATTGATTAGCCTTAATATCCACACCATCAATATTTGTATCTTTAATCGCAAAAGTCACTTGTCCAGTTTTCACATTTGCAATAGCCTCATTCATTTCATTTAAATTGTCTTCTAAAGACACTTCTGGATTAAACATAATACATGCTGATAAACCTTGTGGAATTGTTTTAGAAGGAATCACATGAACATCTACTTCATCTTCTAAAATAATAGCTGCCTGTTGTGCTGTCATCACAATGTTTGAGTTATTTGGTAATATAATGACATGTTTTGCATTAACATCACGAATAGCTTGAACGATATCTTCAGCAGAAGGATTCATTGTTTGTCCACCACTGACAACATAATCACAATGCAATTCTAAGAACATATCTTTAATACCATCACCAGCAGCCACACTAATAATAGAAACTTCTTTTGGTTCTTCTTTAGGTGCAGTTAATGTTGCTTTTGCATTAGCAGCGGGTGTACTATTAGCTTCTAAAATAGAATTATGCTGTTCTTGCATATTTTCAATCTTTAATTTAATAAACTCACCATATCTTTGTGCCACATTTAAAGCATTTCCTGGTTTTAATGTATGCACATGAACTTTAACAATATCTTCATCCTGAACAACAACAATACTATTACCAGGTAATCTTTCTAGTTCATTACGTAAATTTTCTTCTTTAAAAACTTTTATTTTTGCTGGATCCAATCTAAAAATAAATTCTGTACAATAACCATATGCATCTTCACTATCAGATTCAACATCAACAAGTGCTTCTTTTGCATTATCGTTATTAATATCTACACGTTCAATTTCTTCACCAGCTAAAGCAGCCATAAACCCTGTTAAAATCAATAAGAGACCAGCACCACCACTATCAACAACACCAACTTCTTTTAATACAGGTAAAAGTTCTGGTGTTCTTTCCAATGATTCTTCAGCTTCTTTTACAAAGTAAGAAAAAACATCTTCGATTTCCATACCAGGTTTTGCATATTTTACAACAGCTTCACTTGATTCTCTTATGACAGTTAAAATTGTACCTTCAACAGGTCGCATAACAGCTTTATAAGCTACTTTTGCTCCATTTTGTAAAGCTTGTGCTAATTCTACAGCATCCACTTGAGATTTTCCCTCAAAAGCCATAGAAATACCTCTAAAGATCTGTGATAAAATAACACCAGAGTTTCCCCTTGCTCCCATCAATAAACCTTTAGATAATTTTTTTGAAATTTCATATATATCGTTAGAATCTAACTTTTCAATCTCATCTGCCCCAGAACTAAATGTTAAAGACATATTTGTACCTGTATCTCCATCAGGCACAGGAAAAACATTTAGTGCATCAATTTCTGGATGATTATTATGCAAAACAGTCGCACCTGTTATAACCATCTCTTTAAACTGTTTACCATCAATGATTCTCATGTTAACCCTCCACTAATCTGTTACACGAATGCTTTGTACAAAAACATTCACTGCTTCAATATCAATATCTAAAGTTGTTTCTAAAACATATTTCACTTTCTTTTGAACTTCATAAACAACCTCAGAAATTTTGACACCATATCCAACGATAATATAGACATTTAAAATAATTCCTGTTTCCCCATCTTCTACGACAATCCCTTTAGCATAATTATCTTTACCTAAAAGATCATAAAAACCATCTTTCATAATCTTTTGACTTGCCATTCCAACAACTCCATAGCATTCAGTTGCAGCACCCCCAGTAATGCTAGCAACGACATCTAATGAAAGATGAATATCTCCTAAATCAGTTGTTTTTGTTATCATAACTATTCCTCCGTTCTTATCATAAATTCATAAATAGTTAACTATATTATATCTTATTTTTAAATTGTTGACAATTATTTCATAACAATGCATACGCATTATAACCCACTTATATTATCTTGTAAATAAAATTTAAAAAAATATTGAAATATTCATATTTTTCATATATTATATTTACGTTCAAATACAAAATATTTTTTATGTTTATATAAAAAAGTATTTGCATTTTCTTTTTATTAATGATATTATACTTAGGTATGTGAATGACACTTTGTAAAGGATGGTGAATATAATGGCTAGAAAATGTGAAGTGAGCGGAAAAGGACCTATGTCTGGTAATTCTCGTTCTCATGCATTAAATGCAACTAAGAGAAAATGGAATGTTAACTTACAAAAAGCTACTATTTTAGTCAATGGTAAACCAAAAAAAGTAAAAATTTCAGCAAGAGAATTAAGAACTCTTAGAAAAAGTGCTTAATGATAAAGATTGCATCCTTCCTGGATGCTTTTTTTATGCTCTTTTATTCAATCATTATACCCTATCATATGAAAAAAGAAGATAACAAATTCATGCTATCTTCTAAAACCTTTTTTGAATTGATCAAAGATTGATTCTTTTTTTGCGGCTTTTTTTAACTTATGATAAAGATCTTTTTCTTCACGAGATAATTTTGTAGGAATCTTAACATCAATTTTAACAAATTGATCTCCATAATTATCACTACGTAAATCCTTCACACCTTTACCCTTTAAACGTAATGTTGTACCTGGTTGTGTTCCTTCTGGAACTTTTAATGTCACATCACCATAAACCGTTGGGACATCTACTTCACAACCTAGAGTGGCATCAACTGCTGAAATTGGAATAGAAATATAAATGTTTCTACCATCACGTTGGAAGTGTTGATGTGGTTTGACATAGATTTCAACATATAAATCACCATTAGGTCCACCATTTGTACCACGATGTCCTTTACCTTGAACACGTAACTGTTGGTGCGTATTAATACCAGCTGGTATATTTAATTCAACTGTTATATTTTTATTGACATATCCATTACCATGACAGTGAGGACATTTTTCTTTAACGACTTTACCTGTACCATGGCAATCAGGACATGTTGTCTGATTTACAAACGTTCCAAAAGGCGAACGTTGTTGTGTACGAATCGTACCTGTTCCACCACATCTAGAACATGTCTGATAATCGTTAGGTGTTTTCGCACCAGTTCCATGACAATGTGAACATTGTTCATCATAATTGATTTTAATTTCTGCCTTCTTACCTTTAATAGCATCCATAAAATCAATTTCTAATTGAACAAAGCGGTCTTCACCACGCATAGGTCCACTTTTTCTTTGACGTGATCCTCCACCACCAAAGAATGAACCAAAAATATCTCCTAAGTCAACATCTTCAAAGCCACCAAATCCGCCAAAGCCTCCGGCTCCTCCACCGAATCCACCAGCTTGATCAAATGCAGCATGACCATAACGATCGTAGGCAGCTTTTTTATTGTCATCAGATAAAACATCATAGGCTTCCTGAACTTCTTTAAACTTTTCTTCTGCTCTAGGTTCCTTATTGACATCAGGGTGATATTTTTTAGCCATTTTACGATATGCTCTTTTTATTTCATCAGCACTGGCACTCTTTGATATACCTAGCACTTCATAATAATCTCTTTTTTCAGCCATAATCTCACCTCTTGACTAGATAAAACCAAGGCAAAGCCTTGGCTTTATTTTAATTTTTTTCTGTAAAATCTGCATCAACAACATCATCATCTTGAGTTGCTGTATTTGAAGCATCACCTGTTGGATTAGCTCCTTGTTGTGATTGTTGATATTGATATGCTGCCATTTGTTGAGCAACTTGTTCTAATTCACTCATTTTTGCTTCAAGTGTAGCCATATCGTTAGCATCTAATGCTTTCTTTAATTCATCTCTTAAAGCAGTAGCTTGAGCTTTTTGATTATCATCAATCTTATCACCTTGTTCAGCTAAAGCTTTATCAATTTCATTAATCATTTGTTCTGCTTTATTTCTTGTTTCAATATCTTTACGTTTCTTTTCGTCATCAGCTTTATTTGCTTCAGCTTCTTTAACCATTCTATCAATTTCTTCATCACTTAAACCAGTTGAGTTTTGAATAGTGATAGATTGTTCTTTTTGTGTTTTCATATCTTTTGCTTTAACATTAACAATACCGTTAACATCAATGCTGAAAGTTACTTCAATTTGAGGGACTCCTCTAGGTGCAGGTTCAATACCATCTAATTTAAATAAACCTAATTGTTTATTATCTTTAGCCATTGTTCTTTCACCTTGTAATACGTTGATATCAACAGCAGGTTGATTATCAGCAGCAGTAGAGAAGATTTGTGATTTAGTTGTTGGGATAGTTGTATTTCTTTCAATTAAGACAGTCATAACTCCACCCATTGTTTCAATACCTAATGATAATGGTGTTACATCTAGTAAGACAATGTCTTTAACATCTCCAGCAATAACTCCACCTTGGATTGCAGCACCCATAGAAACAACTTCATCAGGGTTTACTGATTTGTTAGGTTCTTTTCCAAGTAATCTCTTTACTGATTCTTGAACTGCAATAATACGTGTAGAACCACCAACTAATAAAACTTGATCAATATCGCTTGGAGACATACCTGCATCGCTTAATGCTTGTCTTACAGGTCCTTCTGTACGCATAACTAAATCATGTGTTAATTCATCAAATTTAGCTCTTGTTAGTGTTAATTCAAGATGTAATGGACCAGCTGGACCGGCAGAAATGAATGGTAATGAAATTTGAGTTTGCATCATACCAGAAACATCTTTCTTTGCTTTTTCTGCAGCTTCTTTTACACGTTGCATAGCCATTTTATCGTTGCTTAAATCAACACCTTGTTCTTTTTTGAATTCAGCAACAATCCAGTTCATGATAGCTTGGTCAAAGTCATCTCCACCTAAATGGTTATCACCAGCAGTAGCTAAAACTTCAAACATACCATCAGCTAAATCAAGGATAGAAACATCAAATGTTCCTCCACCTAAGTCATAAACTAAAACTTTTTGTTCTTTATCTAATTTATCAACACCAAATGCTAATGCTGCTGCAGTTGGTTCGTTGATAATACGTTCAACTTCTAATCCAGCAATTTTACCAGCATCTTTTGTTGCCTGACGTTGAGCATCATTGAAATATGCAGGTACTGTAATAACAGCACGATTAACTGATTCACCTAAATAAGATTCAGCAGTTGCTTTTAAGTTTTGTAAAATCATAGCTGAAATTTCTTGAGGTGTATAATCTTTACCATTAACATGTTCTTTATAGCTTGTACCCATATGTCTTTTAATTGACATAACAGTTTCTTTGTTTGTAACTGCTTGACGTTTAGCAGCTTCACCAACAATAATTTCTCCATTTTTGAAAGCAACAACAGATGGAGTTGTTCTTAATCCTTCAGGATTTGCAATAACTTTTGCTTCACCATTTTCCATCACACTTACACATGAGTTTGTTGTTCCTAAATCAATACCAATAATTTTATTACCCATAATGATCATCCTCCTAAAATTTATTCATTGACTTTGACTAAAGATGCACGAATAACGCGATCTTTCAATTTGTAACCTTTTTGAAGTTCTTCCACAACAACATTGTGATCAAAATTTTCATCTTGTGTTGTCATAACTGCCTGATGTAGATTTGGATCAAATTCTTTACCTTGAGCTTCAATCACTTCTACACCATTTTTCTTTAAAATGTTCATCAGCTGATCAAAGATCATTTGATAACCTTTCAAGAAAGTTTGAACTTCTTCACTTGGATTTTGCACATTCAACGAACGTTCAAAATTGTCCACTACTGGAAGCAATTCTTCAATAAATGACTGCATCATAAATTTTAATGAATTTTGATGTTCTTTTTCTAAACGTCTTTTTAAGTTTTCCATATCTGCAAAAACTTTATAATAATCCGTTTTCCATGTATTGACTTCTTCTTCCAATTTTTTCATTTGCTTTTCTAAGCTTTCTGTTGTATTCTCATCTTGCTTTTCTTCATTTTCATTTGTTTGTTCATCTACAACTTCTTCTGTCACTTCTTCTTTTTCAGTTTCCTTTTCCTTTGCCATTGTTTCACCTCTATTCATCATCTTCATCATTTTGACTTACAAGAACTTCTTCTAAGCTCTTTGAAATATACTCAACTAAAGAAACGACTTTCTCATAAGGCATACGCGTTGGCCCAATGACTGAAATAGATCCTTTAGACTCATTCCCTGTTTTAAACGAAGCTGAAATCACCGAAACATCATTTAAATCCTTTATTGGTGAATCACTTCCAATTCTGACCGTTACACCATCTTCCAAAGCAATCGGCTCCAAACTTTTCCAAGATTGTGAATTTTCAAATGCAGTTACTAAACGACGTAATTTATTCACATCGTTATATTCTGGCTGATATAACATATTCTCTTTTCCAGAAAAATAAACATTGTTATTCGCAAACTTCATAAATGCTTCCAAGAAAGCATTGAATAGAACTTCATGTTCTTTAATACGAGCACTTAATATAGGTTTGACATCTCTTTCTAAATGATAAACGACTTGATTCATTGGTGTTCCATCAAGCAATTCATTCATGACATTGACACAACTCGTTAAATCTTCCATATAAGCATTATTTTTAATATTGAAGTTTCGATTTTCAACATGTCCTTTATCTGTGACGATAATGGCTGTCACAGTATGTTCAGATAAAGGAACAAGTGTAATATTCTGTAAATGTTCATAAATTGCATTTGGTCCTAATGCGACTGTTGTCAAATGAGTCAATTGACTTAAAATTTGGCAACTCTCTTTAATAATTTCATTTAAAGAGCGATGTCGATCTCCCAAAATTGTTGAAACCTGATTTTTCACCTCGTCATCTACACTAGGTTGCATCAAAGTATCGACATAAAAACGATATCCTTTTGTTGATGGGACACGCCCTGAAGACGTATGCGTCTTCTCTAAGTAACCGTGTTCTTCTAGAAACGACATTTCATTTCTAATTGTTGCACTCGAATAAGGAAGCTGATATTTCGTCATTAAGGTTTTTGATCCTACTGGCTCAGCCGTTTCCACAAATTCTTCAACAATACATTTTAAAATCAGTAATTGCCTAGCTGTCAGCATATCATAGCCTCCTTTAGCACTCCTTTTCCTCTTGTGCTAATTACATTATACTCATCTTTTTAGCACTGTCAACACTTTTGTGCTAAAAAAGAATGAAAAACAGGTCATCCCTGTTCATCTTCTAAAAAATCTATTAAAATATTATTGAGATAATTCATCCCTAAAGATGTTGTTTTTAAATATCCATTCGTTATTTCTAAAAAATTCATATTTTGATATTTAGTAATGACATCTTGATATTTCACTTGAAAATCAATATCAAATAATCTATTCATTTCCTCAAGAGAAATTCCTTCATTCAAACGTAAACCCATCATTATTTTTTCAAACAAGCAATCCTCCATAGACAATGGAATATCATTTTCTAAATAATGATGATTCAAATAACGTGTCAAAGATTTTGTATTTTCATAACGATGATGTTTTTTTAACGAATGTGCAGAAAGACCAATCCCCTCATAATCCTGATAATGCCAATATACAAGATTATGTAACGATGGTTTATAACGATAATAATTACTCACTTCATATTGATGGAAACCATATTTTTTTAATTCCTGACGTATAAAATGATACCACTTGGCATCTTCTTCATCATCCAAAGGCTGATAATTCATATTTTTTAAGATTGTATGATCCTCTAAAATCAACGCATAATAGGAAACATGTCCTATGTCTAATTGACATAATTGTTGAATATCTGCTTGAACATCTTCTAATGTCTGATCTGGTAATCCATACATCAAGTCAATATTAATATCCTGAAAGCCTATTGTTTGAGCATCTTTTATGAGTTCTAAAACTTGTTTAGATGTATGAACTCTACCAATCTTTTTTAATAAATCATCACGAAAGGTCTGGACACCAATGCTTAAACGATTGACACCATTTTGAAAACAAAGCTCTAATTTTTCTTGATCCATTGTTTCTGGATTGACTTCAATACTATATTCTTGAACTTGTTTGGAAAAAGGTTTTAATAATTCAAATAAGTATTGAAGCTGCTGATAAGTAAGAGCAGTTGGTGTTCCACCACCAATATAGATACTATCATAAGATGTTGATAAAGCTTTATCTTTTATTTCAAAAGATAAAGCTTTTAAATAATCCCAGGCCCATTTTTCATCATAAAAGACTTTACAAAAATCACAATAGCTACAAATATGCTGACAGAATGGAACATGAACATATAAAGCACTCATGATAAACCAAATTCTTTCGCTAATCCACCTAGAGAGGTTTCTTTATAATCACTAGATAAATCTTTACCCGTTTCTTTCATGACTTTGACAATAGTATCAAAAGATACTTTGTTTTTTCTTAAATAACCTAACTGTTTAGCTAACATTGCTGCATCTAATGCACGTAATGATCCATATCCATTACGCTCAATACATGGAATTTGAACATAACCACCTACAGGATCACAAGTCAATCCTAGATTGTGTTCTAATCCCATTTCAGCAGCATACTCTATTAACGAATTATTAAGTTCATATATCCAAGCCATTGTAGCAGCCGCCATTGCACAGGCCGTTCCTACTTCTGCCTGACAACCACCATCAGCGCCAGAAATTGTAGCATTTGTTTTAACAACATTACCAAATAAACCGCCAATAGCTAAAGCTTTAATCAAATCTTTCTTTTCAATATGTAATTGCTTATAACAATAATAAAGAATAGCCGGCATAATACCACTTGCCCCACATGTTGGTGCTGTCACAATTTGTCCACCATCAGCATTTTCTTCTGACACAGCATAAGCATAACTAGAAATAAATAGTCTTTCACGATCAGCTTCACGTCGCGTATTTTGTGCCTGTTGAAACATTGATTTTGCTACTCTTTTTAATTTTAGCTTTCCTTGAATGACTCCTTCTTTTTTCAAACCATTTTCAACACTTTCAAACATAGCTTCCAATATATCAGAAAGAAAATGATCAAAATCCTCACCTTCATTTTCTAAAACATAATCATATAAAGAAATACCATGAACATCTACATAGTCAAGTATTTCTTTCATTGTATTTTGTTGATATACCTGAACTGGATCTTGAGCCAAATCTCCTTTAAATAGGATGGAACCACCACCAATAGAATAAACTTCTACCGTTTTCATTTCTACATCATCCTTATAAACATGAACAATCATGCCATTAGGATGAAAAGGTAATTCTTCACTTTTAAAAGAAAATTGAACAGGTTTTGGCGCAAAAGTCTTTTCAATTATATAATCAGTTAAATGTCCTTTCCCTGTTAAAGCCAATGAACCGTGTAAATCAACATGAAAATGTGTGGCTTCAGGATACATTTCACTTATTTTTAAGGCTGCCCTTTGAGGCCCCATCGTATGTGATGAAGAGGGCCCAACACCAATTTTAAATAATTCTCTCATTGATTCCATTTTCCATTTCCTCCCATTCGCATTAAAAAGAGTTCTAAACCCTTGTATTTATCAATTTTTCCTGTTTTTATCGCAATATCAAGTTGTGATAATTCATCAATACAAACCAATAATTCTTTCAAATCAAAATTTCGACTATCTCGTCTAATATACCACAAACGGCCAGATTTAATAGATAACATTTGGGCTATTTCTTTATCATTATAGCCTTTTCTATCCAATAATTTCACCTGGTATAATAAACGCATAGCATTTCCAATCAACACAATTAATTTCACTGGTTCTTCATTATTCATAATAAGATCTTTATAAATACGAAAACTTCTCGCTGTTTCCTTGTTTAAAATAGCTTGAGTTAATTCAAACACATTTTCTTCAATCTGTTTACTCACTAACAAATCAACTGTCTGTGTTGTAATATGCTTTGTATATAAACAAAGTTTTTGAACTTCCTGAGAAATTTCTAATAAATTATTTGGCATACGTGATAAAAACAACCTTAAAGCTTCTTCATCAATCTCACAGCCACGACTTTTAATAGCCTGATGAGTGGCTTTATATAATTGATGTTCATCCATTTTTTCAATATCATAAAAATGAGCATTTTTACGCAACTCTTTAACAACTTTTTTTCTTTCATCAAAATTTCTTTGATCATGATAGATGACAAGAACTGTAGTAGGATTGTCTAGTTTTAAATAATCCATAAATTTTTGAATATCTTCATCACTTGCTATTTTTTGTTTTTGCGTTGTCAAAAAAACGGGGTTTTTCACAACAATCATTTTATACTCACTTAAAAAAGGTGGTGTTAAAGCATCTTCTATGATAGATGATAACGGTGTGTCCTGACACCAATATGTCACAATATTCATATCATCTTCCTGAATATGATATTTTTTCTTTAATGTCTTCAATCTTTGTTCCATTAATAATTTATCTTCACCATAAATAACAAAATTCATAGAATCACCCCACGCCTATCATTATACATGAATCACCTTAAAATGTAACGTTCTTTTCCATAAAATCGAATATGAAACATCCCATCTTGATCAGTACGTAAAATTGTGATTCCTTTTCTTTGCAATCGTTCAATCACTTCTAATGATGGATGATGATACATATTATCCTTCTTGACACCAATCATTGCAATTTCAGGATGAATTTGTGATAAAAAAGTGGCTGATGTAGCCGTTGCACTTCCATGATGAGATACTTTAAGAACATCAACATCTAAGTCTTGAAGCTGTTTTTCAACATCCTTTTCAACAGCAACAGAAGCATCCCCCATAAACAGGATATTCATAGCTGGTAAAGTCACATACATGAGTAAAGACTGGTCATTTGAATCACTATAAATTTTGTCACTTTTTAACATTTGAATATGAGCACATCCAATTTGTCGACTCTCTTCAAAACTATCAATCACTTGTCCAACTGAAAAATGTTCCAGCAAAGAATCTAATGCTCCACAATGATCAAAATCATCATGAGAAATATAAACATAATCTAAATGTGAAATTCCAACTGACTTTAAATAGGGAATAATTGTTTGTGTAGCCAAATCATATTCCTGATGCCCTCCAGTATCAATTAAAATATGTCCCTGATTCATTGGTAAACGAATCAAAGTACAATCTCCCTGTCCAACATCAATCATTGTCACTTCTCCATAAATCTTATATTGACTCCATACATTTAACACCAGCATTAACGAAAGTAAAGCACATATATCATGGCGATAGCGATGCTGGAGTTCCTGACGTAATAAAAGCCGAAAATAAAAGAAATAAAACAAGACAAGCCATGCTAATGTAGGTTTTGAAAAAACAATAAAATGATTGATTGTTTCTAAAAAAGATAAAATACTTTGAAAAACACTTACATAATATTTTAAAATAATTTCTAAAGCAGGAAAAATAATTGAAAAAATACATAAACTATAAAAATATTCAATAAAAAGATTCAAAATATCACTAACAAAAAAAGCAATCAGTGGAATTTGAGCATTAAGTGTGAGAATAATAGGTAAAGAAGATAAATAAATCCAAAATGAAGAATAACGCATATGTTGTGTCAATAAAACAATAAAATAAACAAAATAAGAAAAAACAAAAGAAATATTAAAAATGATATAAGGATTATAAAATAAAGATGCCATAATCAAAATAGCAAAAACATCTAATTTATTCAGCCACTTTTTCAATAAATCATACAACAATAAAACAAAAAAAGCACGATATAAAGACACAAGCATTGGGATAGAAAAAATATAAAAACCAATCAATAAATAGGTTATCAATCGAGACAAAGAACGTGGTAAAAATAAACCAAGAACATTTTTGATGAGAGCATACAAAATATGAATATGCATACCTGATAAAGCAAACATATGGACTAAAGATAAATCTGTCAAAACCTGATAATCATCATGAATACTTTCATTTCTTTCACCCAAAATAAATAATTTCTGATAATCATTTATATCTTGATGTTCTGATAAACGCTGTTCCAGCCAGTGATAAAATGTAGGATGATGCTGTTGCTTGAGTAATGTCTGTAAATAAGCTTTATGAAAAATCTTTTGTCCATAAAGATAATCTCTTTCACAGAAAGCATAATCATTTGTATTTTCATAAAGTTCTAGTGGTTCAACTTTTACTTTAATCACATCACCATATTCAATAGCTTCCTGATGATAAAGCTTAACGGTTCCTATATCTGTTTTCAAATAACAATATTTTTCACTTGCTTTGACGACTTCACCTTCAATCACTGAAGGTAATTGTAAAATATGATGTGGCTGTAAATAAAAAATGATACATAAAAATATCATCAAACATAAATGATATAAAGATAATCGTCGATAAACAAAAATAGCATAAACCACTAATAACAAATAAAAAAGTGGATGAAGAACTTTTCCCAATGTCAGACATAGAAGTCCTAATGCATAATAGAAACAATGATATCTTATAAGCATAGATGTTCCCTAAGCCTTAAATATGTTTTTTCTCCAATTCCACTGATATTCATAATATCCTCAATTGTTTCAAAAGGATGTTGTTGACGATAATCAATAATTTTTAACGCTGTTTTTTCGCCTACTCCCTGCAAACTCATAAGTTCCTCTTGGCAAGCATTATTTAAAGAAATCGCATGCTCTTGTTGGGGTGGTATATATAAACGACTTTCATCTTCAACAATCTTATCACCCTTTACAGAATTTAAATTAGCCTGCTCAGAAACGCCAACCTCATCAATAATATCCTGAATTGTTTTTTCACCTTCAAATTCATACTTTCCTGTTTTTAAAAATTCCCCTTCTAAAATAACATAAGACAAAGAAATCATCTCTTCTTTTTGAACATCTGGTTTTTGAAAATCATATACAATAGAACATATCATTAAAATAATCAGACCTAACACTTGATATTTCTTTTTCATAAATACCTCCTCAAATAAAAAAAGAATCCTAAGATTCTTTTAAAATGTGAAAATGCTGATATGCTAATTCAGTAACAACACGCCCTCTAGGCGTTCTTTTAATCAATCCTGTCTGCAATAAATAAGGTTCATAAACATCTTCTAAAGTCAATGGTTCTTCACCAATGCTTGCAGCAATAGCCTCTAAGCCAACTGGCCCACCACGAAAACGTTGAATAATACCTAATAGATATTTATGATCAACATCATCTAAACCTAATTCATCTACTTTTAACGATTGTAAAGCTTCCACTGTTCTTTCTTTTGTAATAACATCATCACCATTATATTGTGCAAAATCTCTCACTCGTCTAAATAAACGATTGGCAATTCTTGGTGTTCCACGTGATCTTTTGGCTAATTCAATTTTAGCTTCATCATCCATTTCAATATGATAAACCTGGCTGGTACGATTAATAATAGATGTTAATTCTTCAACATTGTAATATTCAAGTTTAGAAACAATACCAAAACGATCTCTTAATGGTGCTGATAAATCACCAGCACGTGTTGTCGCTCCAACAAGTGTAAAAGGTGGCAAATCAATACGAATAGAACGTGTTGAAGCTTCTTTTCCAATAACAACATCTACATAGAAATCTTCCATTGCTGGATATAAAATTTCTTCTACTACTTTATTCAAACGATGAATTTCATCAATAAATAAGACATCTCCAGGTTCAAGTGATGTTAAAATAGCAACCAAATCACCAGTTTTTTCAATACTTGGTCCAGTTGTTGCTTTTAAATGCGTTCCCATTTCATTAGCAATAATCATGGACATAGTTGTTTTTCCTAAACCAGGTGGCCCATACAATAAAACATGATCCAATGTTTCATTTCTTAGTTTAGCCGCCCCAACAAAAACTTTTAAATTCTTCTTCAAATGACTTTGTCCAATATATTCATCAAAAGATTGAGGTCTTAATTGATTTTCTTCATCTTCTATATGTTCATTGATATCTAAAACATCATGATTTAAATCCATAGTCACCCTCCTATATCTTGAC
Source organism: Massilimicrobiota sp. An142 (assembly GCF_002160725.1). Classification (NCBI taxonomy): domain Bacteria; kingdom Bacillati; phylum Bacillota; class Erysipelotrichia; order Erysipelotrichales; family Erysipelotrichaceae; genus Massiliimicrobium; species Massilimicrobiota sp. An142. The sequence continues at coordinate 97,399 of NZ_NFLD01000001.1, forward strand.
TAATAAACCTAGAGCTTTTTTTACATACCCATTTGTATCTAGCGATTCATGAGAAAGTGTATTCATCACACGATCAACATCCTGACGTTTATATCCTAAAGCTATCAAAACTTCTACAGCTTCATCAAATTCTACTGATGTTAAAACAATTTGTGATGATGGTATATCAAATTTACCTTGTAAATCTAATACAATCTGTTGAGCGGCCTTAGGTCCAATACCTGGGATTTTTCTTAAATAGGTAATATTTTTGGATTCAATTGCTGAAATGATTGCTTGAACATCACCAGTAGCTAAAATACCAATAGCCGTTTTACAACCAATTCCCTTGACAAGTATCAACTTTAAAAACAAATCTTTTTCTTCTTTGGTTAAAAAACCAAACAAAATAATACCATCTTCTCTGACCTGTTGATACACATAAACTAATGTTTCTTTTCCTTTTGTAAACTGATAAGGATTAGAAACATAAATCAAATAACCAATTCCTTGATTATCTACCACGATATGATCTTTACACATATCGACAATAACACCTTTAATATAACTATACATGTGACAACTCCCATTTCATAATATCCACATCATTATAGCACACTTTTAACATAAATAAAAAAATGAGAAGCAATTTTCTCATTTTTTCATCTATTATGGAATTGGTTTATTCATAAAACTCAAATTCAAAATCTAAAATTGAAACTGTGTCTCCAGCTTGAACACCTGCCACACGCAAAGCATCATCCAAACCAATATTACGCATTTTCTGTGCAAAACGTTTGACACCATCATCGCTACCAAGCGATGCCATTTGAACAATTTTTTCCACTCTTTCACCAGTAACGTGCCATTGCCCATTACCCATATTATGAATTTCAAATCCAATTTCATCTGGTTTTTCATATGTATAGAGAACACTGTTTTCTGTTTCTTCCTCTTCACTGGCGAATGATGGTGTACGATCCAATAAGTCCGCAATTGCATAAAGAACCATATCTACACCTTCTTGAATCAAAGCAATAACAGGAAAAACAGGAATATCTTCATTCAATTGGGCTTTAAAACGTTCAAGATTTTCCTCAGCTGCAGGTTCATCCATCTTATTAGCAACAATGATTTGTGGTCTATCTAATAAACGATATTTATATTCACCAAGCTCTTTATTAATAGCCAAATAATCTTCATAAGGATCACGACCTTCAGTACCACCCATATCAATAACATGAACAATAACACGACATCTTTCAATATGACGTAAGAACTGATGACCTAATCCTTTTCCTTGACTGGCTCCTTCAATCAAACCAGGTAAATCAGCCATAACAAATGAACGTCCATCTTTAGATTGAGCCACTCCTAAATTAGGAACAATTGTTGTGAAATGATAATCAGCAATCTCTGGCTTTGCACGTGTTACAACTGATAATAACGTTGATTTCCCCACTGACGGGAATCCAACCAACCCAACATCCGCAAGTAATTTTAATTCACAAATCAAATTATATTTTTCACCAGGTTCTCCGCGTTCGCAAATAGTTGGAGCAGGATTACGACTTGTTGCGAATCGTGCATTTCCACGTCCACCACGTCCACCTTTAGCAATCACCGCTCTTTGTTTATCATGAGTTAAATCGGCCAAAACACGTCCACTATCTTCATCATAAATGACAGTTCCAACAGGGACTTTTAAAATCATATCAGCACCATCTGCACCATGCATCTTTTTAGCCATTCCCTGACCACCGCTTTTTGCTTTATATTCACGATGATATCTAAAGTCTAATAGAGTGGAAAGTGATGTTGTAGCTTCAAAAATAATGCTACCACCTTTTCCACCATCTCCTCCAGCAGGTCCACCTTTAGGTACATAGGCTTCACGACGAAATGCCACAACACCGTCGCCACCTTTACCTGCTTCAACATAAATATGTACTTTATCAATAAACTTCATCTTTTCACCTTCTTTACCGTCTTTTTCAAAAAAAGAACCCCATATAAGGGGTTCCTATTAAGCAGCTGGATAAACAGAAACTTTTTTTCTTGTTCTTCCGTCTCTTTCAAATTTCACAACACCATCTACTTTTGCAAATAAAGTGTCATCTCCACCTTTTCCAACATTTACACCTGGATGGATTTTAGTTCCTCTTTGTCTGTAAATGATAGAACCAGCAGTACAGAATTGCCCATCAGATAATTTAGCTCCTAATCTTTTTGATTCAGAATCACGACCATTTTTTGTTGAACCAACACCTTTTTTAGAAGCGAATAATTGTAAATCTAATTTAAACATCATGGTTTCATACCTCCATCTTTTTGATTTTCATGTATTTTGAATAAGATTCTTCAATTGTTTCCAGCATGACTTCAAATGTCCCTAGCACCACTTGAATCTGCTCATTCGTATGTTGAACCTTAATATCAATATATCCATCATTAATCTCAATCGTACCTAGCTCTTGTGATAAAAACTGATAATGCACCAATGCATTTGCAATTCCTATGCAAGCAGTACTTACCCCAGCACATACTAAATCTTTGCCATATTCAGCACTTTGAGCATGTCCAGAAACCGTTATTTGAATAATGGATTGTTTATGCTTTTTAATAACAGCTTCAATCATTATTCAGCAGCTTCTGCAGTTTCGCTTTTTGGAGCTGCTTTTCTAGCAGTTTTTTTAATATCTTTGATCACTAATTTTGTATAAGGTTGTCTATGACCTTGTTTTTTATGATAATGCTTTTTAGGATTATATTTATAGATTAAAACTTTCTTTTCTTTACCTTGTTTTTCAACTTGAGCAGTGACAGTAGCTCCTTTAATATAAGGATTACCGATTTTATTTGTTTTATCTCCAATAAATAAAACTTTATCTAAAACCACTTCTTCTCCTTCAGCAACATCTAATTTTTCAACAAAAATAGAATCTCCAACTTCAACTTTTAATTGTTTTCCACCAGTTTCAATAATTGCGTACATGATGTACCTCCTTCTTTTTATAATAATCTCAGACTCGCCAATCAAGGCAGCTAAGCTTTAACACCTTGTATGTGCGGTTGTAGCTAGAGGTCTACAACATTTGTATATTATCATTTTATCATCTTATCGTCAACATTTTTTTCAAATATTCTCACTTCTTAATGATTTTGTTGATTTCTTGGATGTGAGTGATCATAAATTTCTTTTAAATGCTGTTTTGTAATGTGTGTATAAACCTGTGTTGTTGATAAATGAGCATGTCCTAATAGCTCCTGAACAACACGTAAATCAATACCCTGTTCTAATAAATGCGTTGCAAACGAATGACGAATAGTATGAGGATGAATTTTCTTAGTGGGATCATATGCTTTGACCACACGATTGACAATATCTTCCACACCACGATTTGTTAAAGGTTTACCAAACTTATTAATAAATACAAAATAATGATCCTGTTGTGATTTTGACATTATCTCTTGGCGATCGTTTTCAATATAATCTTTTAACCATGAAGCCGCATAATCATGAAACGGAACGTAACGATCTTTACCACCTTTTCCGTGAATCAACAGCAGTTGTCTAGAAAAATCAATTTGTGATAACTGCAGCTCTACAACTTCTGAACAACGCAGTCCTGAGGCATACATTAATTCAAGCATTGCTTTATTACGACGTCCTAATGATGTATGTGTATCAATACTATCTAACAAATCTAACATTTCATCAATATATAAAAAATCTGGTTGACGTTGTGGTTCTTTCAACGATTCAATAAGTAGAAACGGATTATCATCAATGCGTTCTTCTTTTTGTAAATAGCGATAAAGTCCTCTTAGACTACTCATATGATGATTAATCGTTTTAGGTGATAAATTCTTAGTATGTAAATAAGCCAAATAGCCTCTTAAAAAAGAATACTTCACTGTTTCAAAACAAGAAATATTCTCACGCTGACAGTATTGAATAAACTCTTCAATATCTCTTTGATATCCTTTGATTGTTAAAGATGAATAGTTTTTAAAATACTGCAAATAATGTAAATATTCTTTCATTGTCTTATAAAAATCAGACATTTGAAATAAAATCCTCCATTGTTTCAATAGCTCGTTTGGCATAGGCATCCTTACGTTCTTTTTTCTTCACACGCACAGCTAAATCAGGTAAAATCCCAAAATTAGCTTTCATTGGCTGAAAATCATCTTCACTACCATGAGTAATATAATATGCCAAAGAGCCCATCACTGTCTCTCTAGGAAAAATCAGTAATTCCTGATCTTGTAAATATCTTGCCATATTAATACCAGCCACTATGCCACTTTGAGCTGACTCCACATATCCTTCAACACCTGTCATTTGTCCAGCAAAAAACAGATCATCACGATTTATAAACTGATATGTTGGTTTCAGATAGCGAGGCGAACAGATAAAACAGTTTCGATGCATAACACCATATCGTACAATTTTAGCATTTTCTAAACCAGGAATCATATGAATAATACGTTCCTGTTCTCCCCATTTTAAATGTGTCTGGAATCCAACAATATTGTAAAGTGAACCAACAGCATTGTCTTGTCTTAATTGAACAACCGCATATGGTCTTTGACCATCCTTTTCTAATCCAACAGGTTTCATCGGTCCGAAAAGTAAAGTCTGTTTTCCTCTTCTGGCAATTTCTTCAAAAGGCATGCAGCCTTCAAAAAACTTTTCTTCAAAATCTTTTGGTTTAACAACTTCAGCTTCAATTAAAGCTTTATAAAAAGCTTCAAATTGTTCTTCATTCATTGGACAGTTAATATATTCAGCATCTCCTTTATCATATCTTGATTTGAGATAAGCTTTTGAAAAATCAATACTTTCTTTTTCTATGATAGGTGCTGCTGCATCATAAAAATAAAAATAATCTTTCTGCAATAACTGTTGAATATCTTGTGATAAAGCAGGGCTTGTCAGTGGGCCTGAAGCAATAATTGTTGGACCTTCAGGAATCCGAGTCACTTCTTGTCGTACAACTTCAATTAATGGCTGAGATTCGATGTATTCACTAATTGCTTTTGAAAACCCAAAACGATCAACAGCTAATGAACCTCCAGCAGGAACTTGATGTTCTCTGGCAAATTTCATAATTAAACTGTGATTCATTTCCATTTCTTTTTTTAATACACCTACAGCATTATGAAGTCCATCTGCTCTTAATGAATTAGAACAAACCAATTCAGCAAAGTATTCAGTTTTATGAGCACCAGTTGTCTGATGTGGACGCATTTCATATAGACGCACAGGAATATTGCGTAAAATCAACTGATGAGCAGCTTCTACTCCTGCTAATCCGCCCCCTATAATATTGACTCTTTCCATTTGTTTTTCCTTTCTAAAAAGTCCCATATGGGACTTTTATTTAATAATTGTTTTACATTTTGGATAAGCTGAACAAGCTTTAAATTCACCAAATCGTCCCTTTTTAATGACAATTGGACTACCACATTTTGGACAAACTTCATCTGTCATCACTGGTTCAGCTTTTTTTCGTTCATTTTTAATATATTTACACTCAGGATAATTTGAACATGCTTCAAACTTCCCATAACGTCCTGTCTTATAAATCATTGGACTACCACATTTTGGACATGTTTCTCCTGTATACTCAATCGTTTCAGGTTCCTTTTTAATATATTTACATGTTGGATAGTTAGAACAAGCAACAAACGATCCATATTTTCCTTTACGAATCACTAGATCACCACCACATTCAGGACATGTTTCCCCTGTTTTTTGTGGTTGAATCTGTTCCATCTTATCATAAGCATTTTCTAACAAAGGTTCAAACTTATCTTCAAATGTTGTTAAAGCATGAACATAATCATCATGTCCTTCAGCAATTTCATCAAGTTCTTTTTCCATTTGAGCTGTATATTCAACATTGATAATACTATCAAAGAATTCAACCAGCTTTTCATTTGTTAATAAACCTGACTCCGTTGGTTTAAATGCTTTATCAACAAGTTCAACATATTGTCTTGTTACAATTGTATCAATAATACTTGCATAAGTACTTGGTCTACCAATTCCTAAATCTTCAAGTTCCTTAATTAATTTTGCTTCACTATAACGAGCTGGTGGTTTTGTAAAATGCTGTGTTTTTTGAATATCCTGACTTAATAATTTTTCATCAACTGTCACTTCAGGTAGAATTTCATCAGTTTGTTTTTCATAAGCGCCATAAACTCTTAAATATCCATCAAAGCAAATAACTGAACCACTCGCTTTAAATTCATAACCATTATTATCCAATGAAAGTGTTGTAGCATTCAATTTAGCTGGAGCCATTAATGAAGCAATTGCTCTAGCATAAATTAAAGAATATAACTTATATTCATCACGACTTAAATACTCTTTCACACTTTCTGGAGTACGCATAATACTTGTTGGTCGAATACCTTCATGAGCATCCTGAACATTGTCTTTTTTCTTTGACACCTTCACACTACCGACATAGTCTTGACCAAACTTTTCACCGATATATTGCTTAGCTTCATGAATAAATCCTTCAGATAAACGAATCGAATCCGTTCTCATATACGTAATAAGACCGACAGTTTCATTACCAATATCGACACCTTCATAAAGTTTTTGGGCAATCATCATTGTACGTTTTGCTTTAAAATTCAACTTTGAAGATGCTTCCTGCTGTAATGTAGATGTAATAAATGGTGGTTTTGAAGCACGTTTCTTCTGTGTTTTCTTCACATCAGAAACACGAAACTCTTTATTTAAAGCCTCATAAACAGCATTTGTTTCTGCTTCATTATGAAGTTCAATTTTTTTATTGTGATATTTAGCAAGCTCTGCTTCAAATGTCACATCATCTTTTTCAAATTGAGCTTTGACTTTCCAATATTCTTCAGGAATAAAAGCTTCAATTTCTTTTTCTCTTTCACAAATCAATCTCAATGCAACTGACTGAACACGACCAGCTGATTTCGATTTAATCTTTTTTTGTAGAAGCTTAGAAAGCTTAAATCCAATAATACGATCTAAAACTCTTCTCGTTTCTTGTGATTTAACAAGATTTTGATCAATTGTACGAGGATTTTTCAATGCATTGATAACAGCATCACGTGTAATCTCATTAAAAACAATACGATTTGTTGAATTTTCATCTAATCCCAACACTTCTGCAAGATGCCATGAGATTGCTTCACCTTCACGGTCAGGGTCAGTAGCCAAATAAACATAATCAGCTTCCTTCACGCATTTTTTCAACTCTTTCACAACATCTTTTTTGTCTTTATTAATAACATAATTAGGCTTGAAATTATTTTCCACATCGACTCCTAAACCACCTTTTCCGGTAGTTGCCAAGTCCCTAATATGCCCTTTTGATGAAGTCACTTCAAAATCTGCACCTAAATACTTTTGAATTGTTTTTGATTTTGATGGCGACTCAACAATCACTAAATTCTTACCCATCATATTACCTCCTACGTGTTTTCTATTATTAAGTCTTTTTTTTGATTTGTCAACCATAATCTTCATCTTCCATAATATCCTGAGCACTTAAAACAAGTTTAGCTCCCTGTTTAATAAGCTCATTACACCCCTGATAATCATCAAAACGTCCTGGAATACAATAAATGTCTTTTCCTTGTTCTAAAGCATAGCCAGCTGTAATCATGGTTCCACTTTTTTGTTTTGCCTCACTTATTAATATACTGTAAGATAAACCCGCAATAATACGATTACGAAATGGAAACAGACGTTTTTGAGGAGCAGTTAAAAAAGGATATTCACTTAATACCAACTGATGTTCTTTCAGCTCCTCATATAATAGTCTATTCTCTTTAGGATAACAGTATTCAATACCTGTTCCAAGTACAGCAATGGTACGTCCACCATAGGCAATTGCATTTTGATGAGCTACAGTATCAATACCTCTTGCCATCCCACTGACAATGGTATACCCATTTTGAACTAAATCTTTCACAAACAAATGTGTTGCTCGTTTCCCATATTCACTCATATTACGCATTCCCACAACCCCAATCGTTTTTGTTTTCAACAATGATAAATCCCCATAATAATACAAAACAAATGGTGGACAGTTAATCTGTTTCAGCAATTCTGGATATTCATCACTAAAAATTGTTATGTAACGACAATTCATCCTTTTCATTAATTCTACTTTTAATTCTTCATCAACTCTTTCTTTATTCATTAAAGCTTTATAGATTTTTTGAAAATCCCCTTCATACTTTAAAGAAAAATACAATACTAATTCTTCCATATAATTATCCTCCTATTATTTATATACGCAAAAAATTGTCATTTTTCTTTTTTTCCATGAATTTTTTTCAAAAAATAAAAAACAATCAATTTTTCTATTGATTGCTTTGATCAACGCATTGAGAAAAATGCACTTCACAGAACGTAAGATATAATAATTTTAATATTTTTTACTTTGTAGTAAAAACATAGAATCTGATGATGTCTTTATTCATCAAATAAACTTAATTGTTGATTTAACATTTCAATAACTGGCTGAAAAGAACGTCTATGAATAGGTGTAACACCATATTTTTTGAGAGCTTCTTTATGTTGCTTTGTGGGATAACCCTTATGCTTATCAAAACCATATTCAGGGTATATCTTAGCATAATCCTGCATGATACGATCACGTGTCACTTTAGCCAAAATACTCGCTGCACCAATACTTAAAGATAATCCATCCCCTTTTATAATAGACTGATGTTCAATACTATCACCTAAAGGCATGGCATCTGTCAATGCATAATCTGGGCGAATAGATATATGTTCAATAGCATCCAGCATTCCTTTTTTACTAGCCTGATAAACGTTTAAACGATCGACATCTTCAACATCAATAATTTCAATTTGATAAGCTAATGCATTTTCAATAATAATACGATAAAGTTCTTCACGTTTTTTTTCAGTTAATTTTTTAGAATCATTAATTCTTTCATCATAATAATCTCGAGGGAAAATAACAGCTCCTACAACCAATGGACCAGCCATTGGACCACGACCAGCTTCGTCAAGTCCCACAATATAATGTTTTCCTAAATCATAAGCCATTTGCTCATATTTTAGTCGTTCACACATGTTGGATCCTCCCATGTGATTTTTCCAATGCTACCATCATTGACTTCACTAAAGAAAAGTTCCATAACACGATCATAATCCGTTTCCCCACGTAATGGTTTTATTTTTCTTATTTTTGCAATATGATCAAATGTATGAATAATCCAATCAGGATCATTTTCATCAATTTCTAATTGATAACGTTCTTTTAAAAGTTCAGGATAATGCTTAGACAAATAACGCATAGCTTCAATAAACAAATCATCTAAAGGTAAAATACTTTGTTTGATTGATCCCAATAATGCTATATTTTTGGCCACATGTTCATCATCAAGTTTTGGCCATAATACACCTGGTGTATCAAATAATTCAAAATCTTTAGCAATGCGAATAATTTGTTGAGCCTTAGTCACACCTGGTTTATTTCCTGTCACTGTAGCTTTACGATTTGCCAGTTTATTAATAAAAGTTGACTTCCCGACATTTGGAATTCCCAAAACCATAGCACGAATAGCACGTGGTTTGAGACCTCTGGCTTTTTCCTTTTCCATTTTATCTTTCAAAACAACACGGCATTTTTCAATAACTTTCTGGTATTCATTGAAATTCTTTAGATTCACACTCATAGCCTGATAGCCACATTTTTCATAATATTGAACCCACTGTTTGGTATACTGGTCATCTGCCATATCCTTCTTTGTTAAAACAATAAGACGAGGCTTATTTTTTGTTATCTCATTAATCATTGGATTTTTTGATGAATAAGGAGCACGTGCATCTACCAATTCAATGACAATATCAATAACTTTTATTTTTTCTGTTATTTCTCTTCTGGCTTTAGCCATATGTCCAGGAAACCAATGAATATTCATTTTTGATCCTTGATTAGCCATTTTCATCACCATCCTTTTTAATCAATCCATTGAATATCAGTAAATGGATAGATCACAAGTCCTTTCATTCCAACAAAATCATCAATAGTAAATGGTCCCAACTCTCGAGAATCAGTGGAACGCAAACGATTATCTCCCATCACAAAATATTCACCATCTTGTAAAGTGACTTCAAAGTCATCTGTAAATTGTTCAACATTATAAGTTAATTTTGATTCTTCAACAAAATCCTGATCTAAAAAATCTTGTTGAACAAGCTCATCATTTATATATAATTCATCATTTTCAAAACGTACTGTTTCATTAGGTAATCCTATAACACGTTTAATAATCTTTTCATTAAGCTGCTGACTATCAATCACTACAATATCAAAACGATGGATATTATCTTCTTGAATTCCCATGGCATTAATCATAGCTATACTATGATCATGTAATGTATTTTCCATTGAAATGCCTTCAATTCTTACTGGTATTACAACAAATTTAAAAATACCGATAGTCACAGCAATCACAACTATAATTTCTACAATAGAAACATAGAGTTTCTTTTTGTTCATTCTCATCGCTCCTTTTCTATGTACCTTTTTATTATACATTTAATAGGCTCAAAAGACTAGAAAAAAAGTATGGGACCATCCCATACTTTTTATTTACGAATTTCTTTAATTCTTGCAGCTTTTCCTGATAATCCACGTAAGTAATGTAATTTAGCTCTACGTACTTTACCAATTTTAGCAACTTCAATTCTATCAATGATTGGTGAATGAAGTGGGAAAACTCTTTCTACACCAACTTGGTAAGAAATTTTTCTAACAGTAAAAGTTTCAGAAATTCCTCCACCTTTTCTAGCAATACAAACACCTTCAAATAACTGAGTACGTGTTTTATCTCCTTCTTGAATTTTTACATAAACTTTTAAAGTATCTCCAGGTTTGAAATCTGGAATGTCGTTTCTTAATTGTTTTTTAGTAATTTCTTGTACTAATTGCATATTCATGATATGACTTCCTCCTTCACAAAATTTATCTTCGAAGTTCATACGTTATTTAACCAGCGGAGCTTCTGCGTCCAAAGACTAAGAAATATTATCATTTTTTATTATAAAAATCAATCTTTTTTTGTGATTTTTTCTAATATTTTTAATTCTTCATCAGTAAAGTTTCTAGTTTTTAACAAATCAGGGCGTTTCAAATAAGTTTTCTTTAAAGATTGTTCCAAACGCCATTGTCTAATTTTTTCATGATGACCACTCATCAAAACATCAGGAACACAGTTTCCATCATATTCATAAGGACGTGTGTATTGTGGATATTCTAACAATCCTTGACTAAAAGAATCATCTTCATGAGAAGATTCACGAATAGCGCCTTCCAATAAACGAATAATTGCATCACAACATACCATACTGGCAAGTTCTCCACCTGTTAAGACATAATCACCAATGGAAAGTTCCATATCCACATAGTCACGAATACGTTCATCAAATCCTTCGTAATGTCCACATATAAAAATCAAATGTTTTTCTAAAGATAATTGATAACTTAATTGCTGATGAAATGTCTGTCCCTGTGGTGACATTAAGATGACAAGACTGTCAGGAGTCGTCAGTGTCTTTAAACAATCAATAATAGGCTGACACATTAAAACCATACCTTGTCCCCCACCATAAGGATAATCGTCTACTTTTTTATGTTTATTATCAGCAAATTCTCTAAAATCATGAACGTGAACTTCCACAACCTGTGCATCTATAGCTCTTTTGATAATAGAAGTTTCTAAGAAACCATTAAACATTTCAGGAAACAATGATAAAATATCAATTTTCATTATAAAAATCCCTCTATTAAATGTACGTCTATACGCTTATTTTCTATATCTTCATCAACAATAAAAGCATCAACATAAGGAATCATAATTTTTTCTTTTCCCTTAACAACTAAAATATCATGATGATCATAAAGTTGAACATCTTGTACAACACCAATCAACTGACCATCATTATAAACCTGACAGCCAATAATATCACTGACATAATATTCATCATCACCTAATAAGTTTTCATCTTTATAAGCATAAAGTAAACATCCTTTATATTTTTCCACTAAATTAATATCACGGTGATTTTCAAAAGTCACTAACACATGTCCTTTATGAAAACGGTGTGAAGCAACTGTCATTTCTATAGTTTGGCCCTGATATTCCAGATAAAGTGTAGCCCCTTTTTGAAATCTTTCTTCAATAAAATCTGTTGATGCTTTGACTTTCAATTCTCCTTTAATGCCATGTGTATTCACGATTTTTCCAACAATGACTTGATTCATAATGTCCTCCTTGAATAAAAAATAGATGTGGAACCACATCTATTCTCCGTAAGATTCAAATTTGATGTCTAATTTTTGATGATTTAAACGTCCACTTACAGACATAAGTTGACGTATAGAATTAGCCATCATTCCTTTTCTACCGATTAATCTTGCAATATCACTTTTTGAAGCATAGACATATAAAACGATTGTATCTTCATCTAATGAAGGCATCTGTCTGACTTCTAATTTATCTTTTTCAATAACAAGTTCACTTGCAAGTTCCTGTAAAGTTTTGACGTAATCCACTTTATATCACCAGCTTATTTTTTTGCTTTTGAATCAGCAAATTTTTTCATAATACCTTTTTGGCTTAAGATATTTCTTACTGTATCAGAAGGTTGAGCACCTTTATTTAACCATGCTAAAACTTCTTCTTCTTTGATTGTGACAACAGCTGGATCTTGTCTAGGATCATAAGTTCCTAATTGTTCTAAGAAACGTCCATCTCTAGGCATTCTTGAATCTGCCGCTACAATTCTATAAAATGGTGATTTTTTTGCACCCATTCTTTTTAATCTAATTTTTACTGCCATAATCTTTCCTCCATTTATTGATTTTGCTTTCCTAGTATAACATATATTTGAAATGTGTCAAGTATTTTTACTTAACATCTTTTGTTTTGAAAGCAATAATATGTCTAACAACCTCTTTAAAGAGTAATCCAATGCAAGTAATAATGATTGTGAGAATGATTTGAGAATATGTAAGCATTGTGATGTGTAATAATTGATGGAATAAAAGGATAGCCAAAATAAATCCTAAAACCATAGTTACACAGACAAATAAACGTAATTTCGTCATTGGGAAACTTGAAACAATGACAGCCTGCATACTCATACATGCAAGTGCCAAATACATCATTGTGACACTTTGTTCCATAGGAATATGGAATAATGGTCGACCTGTATAAACAAGTAAAAAACATAATAAGACACCACAAGCATGAGGGAATGTATTTTTTAATACTGTTGGTAAGAACTGACCTTTGATTTTTTGTGTTTGTGGTTCTAACAATGTTAAAAATGATGGCCAAGCTTCAATTGCAAAGTCAATTAAAGTAATTTGAATAGGAATAAATGGGAATGGAATATTACAAATTGCACATGCTATTGTTAAAATAATAGAATAAATTGTTTTAATAAAGAAAACACTAGCAACTCTTGTTAAGTTATTAACAACTCGACGTCCTTCTAAAACAACTTCAGGCAAACATGAAAACTCTGAATTCAATAAAACAATTTGAGATAACTGTTTAACTGCTTCACTCCCTTCAGCAATCGCAATACTACAATCTGCCTCTTTTAAAGCCAACATATCATTCACCCCATCACCTGTCATTGCGACTGTATGACCTTGTCTTTTTAATGCTTCAACAAGCCATTTTTTCTGTTGAGGTGTCACTCTACCAAAAACTGAATATTGATTCACAAGTTCGTCCATTTGACTTTCACTATTTTGAACTTCACTTAAATCAATATACTTATCATAATTTTTCAATCCTGCCATTTGAGCAATCTTAGAGACAGCCAAAACATGATCTCCTGAAATAACTTTCACATCTACACCCTGACTATCAAAATACTGCAATGTTTTTTCAACATCTTTACGTATCATATCAGTTAAAACAATAGCCAAAACGGGTGTCACTTCAGGAAGGGGAGCTTTAGCATCAAGCTTATTTTGAGTATAGGCAATAATAATCACACGTTTACCATTTTCAATCTGCTGCATTAAAGATGCTGGAAGATTCTTCATTAAACGTTCAGGCGCTCCCATAACAATACTTCCATAATCATCAAATGTCATGGCACTCCATTTTCGTTGTGATGAAAAGGCAACCTTTTGACTTGGAACATATTTTTCATTCAGTGTAAAATGATCACATATCGCTTGATAAGTTGCATTGTTATCATCACTATAATGCAAATAAGAACCAAAATATTCTGTAAATGTATCAGATGATAAAGAAGATAAAAACTCTACCTTTTCAACTTTCATTTTTCCATTTGTTATTGTTCCTGTTTTATCCAAACATAATGTATCAACATGAGCAAGTGTTTCTAAAGAATAAATATCCTGAATTAAAATTTTCTGCTTGGCAAGTTTTGTGACCCCTGCTGCCAAACTTACACTCATCAATAGAACAAGGCCTTTTGGCAACATTCCTAACAAACCTGCAGAACTACTGATCACAGCCTGTGACAAAGCATCTTGTCTAAGAAAATAAGCTTCAAGAAATAAAATGATTCCTAAAGGAACAATCATAAAACTTGTCACTTTTGTTACTTTACGCATTGAATTTAATAATTCTGATTGTAATTCTTTTGCTTTTTTGACTTCATTTGTTAAACGTGATGTATAGTTATCTTCACCAACATGAATAACTTTTGCATAACATTTTCCACTAATAACACTACTTCCTGAAAGCAAATCACTTTCTTGATTTTTATGAATAGGATCAGATTCTCCAGTTAATAAAGATTCATTAGCTTCAATTTCACCATCAATAACAACACTGTCACAACAAATCTGATCTCCTGCTTCTAAAATCATAATATCATCCATTACGATTTCATCAACATGAATTGTCACTTGTTGCTGATCTCTTAAAACTTTAACATGAGGAATCATCAGCAATGATAACTCATCAACCAGCTTTTTAGCGTGTATCTCTTGAATAATTCCTATACAGACATTAGCAATGATAATCACAATAAAAACAAGATTTGACCAAGCTCCAACAAGCGCTAAAGCAATCGCAATTAAAACATTTAATAAATTAAATAATGTACAGATATTTTCGCGAAATATCTGACTATAACTTTTACTAATTGTTTTTTGTTGTCGATTAACTTCACCACGTTGCTGACGTTGTAGCACTTCACCATGAGTTAATCCTTTAATTTGTTTTTGATCCATTTTACTATCTCCAATCATTTATTTTCCTATAATACTATCATACTTTCTGTATAAATTCTTTTATTTTATATTTTTTTACATAGCTTCACAACATGCAAAAGCCTTATTGATTATATCATCAATAAGGACTTTTGGCTATCTTTTCTTTTTCTTCTTATGTCTTTCCTTTTTACGATTAGGATTAAAATTCATACGATTTTGTGGCCTTTGCGTAGGCATACCCGTTGTTGGATCTATATTTCCCATCTGTTTCATCATTTGTTTAGAAGCTTCAAACTGTTTTATCAAACGATTGACATCAGCCACACTACGTCCACATCCTTTTGCAATTCTTTCTTTACGTTTAGCATTTAAAATAGATGGATCACGTCTTTCTTCTAATGTCATGGAATATATAATGGATTCTGTTAATTTTAATTTTTTATCAGTATCTTCATCATTGATTTGAGGCATTTTTGGCATACCTGGAATCATCTTTAAAATACCAGATAAAGGTCCTAATTTTCTAACTTGATGCATTTGTTCAAGCATATCATCCAAACCAAAAGTACCACGTTTCATACGTTCAAATGTTTTCATTGTTTCTTTTTCATCATAAACATCTTGAACTTTTTCAACTAATGAAACAACATCACCCATTCCTAAAATACGATCTGCCATACGATCTGGGTAGAATAAATCAATCGCATCTAATTTTTCACCAGTTCCAATGAATTTAATCGGTACATGTGTAATATGACGAATAGATAGTGCCCCCCCACCTCGTGAATCACCATCTAATTTTGTTAGAACAGCACCTGTAATTTGTAAATGATCATGGAATGATTGAGCAACATTGACAATGTCTTGTCCTGTCAAAGCATCAACAACTAATAAGATTTCACTAGGATGAACAATATCTTTAATGTTCTGTAATTCATTCATTAAAGGTTCATCAATATGTAAACGCCCAGCAGTATCAATAAGAACAACATCATGATGATTCGCATAAGCATAATTCATAGCCTCACTGACAATTTGTTCTGCTTTCACATCTGTTCCCTTTTCAAAGACTGGAATATCTAATTGTTCCCCAAGCGTCTTTAACTGATCAACTGCAGCTGGACGATAAATATCTGCCGCAACCAATAATGGATTTTTACTATATTTTTTAGATAATAATTTTGCAATCTTTCCAGAAGTTGTTGTTTTCCCAGAACCTTGCAATCCAACCATCATAATAACTGTTGGTTTTTTTGATAAATCTAGTTCACTGACTGTTGTTCCTAATAATTCAACCAACTCATCATGAACAATCTTGACAACGACCTGTCCAGGTTTTAATGAACCTAAGACATCCTGTCCCAAAGCTTTTTGTTTCGTATTCGCAATAAATTCTTTAACAACTTGAAAATTCACGTCTGCTTCTAATAAAGCCAATCTAATTTCTCGAAGCATCTCGTCCATATTTTCTTCTGTTAAAGTTGCTTGTCCTCTAATCTTTTTTAAACTCTCCTGCAATCTTTCAGAAAGCGATTCAAAAGCCATATTTTATCCTCCTATATCTTCTTTAACATTTCTAAATAATCTTGCATTTGTTGATTATCAATTTGCTGATTTTCAATTTTTTGAATCAAAGCCATACGCTCAATATGCTTTTCCATCAAATGAAGTTTTGACTCATATTCTTCTAATGAAGCTACTGCTCGTTTTAGCTGATCATATACAGCATTACGAGAAACCATCAGGTCTTCAGCAATTTCAGACAAAGAAAAATCTTCTTCATAATATAACGATAAATATTGTCTTTGTTTATCTGTCAATAAATCACCATAACAATCCATCAACAAATTCACACGTTGTGTCTTTTCTAAATGTGATGTCATATTATTTCTCCAATAATCCTTTGCATAAACCATAGATATATTGTTCAAGATCAAATTCCTGTAAATCATCCATTTGTTCACCTAAACCAACAAATTTAACTGGAATATTTAAAGCATCTTTAATAGATAAAACAATACCACCTTTAGCAGTTCCATCCATCTTTGTTAAAACAAGACCTGTAATATCTGTGATTTTAGAAAATTCCTGTGCCTGTGAAACTCCATTCTGTCCTGTTGTCGCATCAATAACCAAAAGAGTTTCCTGTGGTCCCTGTGGTACAACACGCTTTATGATACGATTCATCTTTTCTAATTCGTTCATGAGATTCACTTTATTTTGTAAACGTCCGGCTGTATCACAAATCAAAACATCCACTTTTTGTTCTTTTGCACGTTTTAAAGCATCAAAGACAACTGAAGACGGATCTCCACCTTCTTTACCTTTCACACATTCAATACCTAGACGTTTAGCCCAGACATCTAGCTGATCAATGGCCCCAGCTCTAAAAGTATCACCTGCAGCAACCATGACTGTCTTGCCTTCATTTAGCATCATATGAGCCAACTTAGCAATCGTTGTCGTTTTCCCTGCACCATTAACACCAATCATTAAAATAACTGTTAAATCTTCATCATCATAATTGATTTTTGTAGTCATATAGGAATCATTAGCATAAATGACAAACATCTTATCAATAATAATTTCATTAATTTCTTTAGGATCTTTGATGTTTTGAAGACGAACTTCTTTTTTAATTTCATCCACAATTGTCATAACCATATTGACACCAACATCACTCATAATCAAAATATTTTCCAGTTCTTCAAAATAATCATCATCTATTTCACGATAACGTGCTGCTAATTCATTAATTTTTGATGAAAATGAAGAATTAGACTTATCCAAACCAGCTACATATTTATCATTTTGTTTCGCTGACTTTCCTACTAATGTTTCTTTGATTTTACTAAAAAAGCCCATAAACATCCTCCTCAAACTGATTGACATATCATAAAGATAACACTTCTTGATGATATGTCAATATTTTTTCATCTATGATGCCGTTTGTGCCAAATCAATAGCATCCTTTAATTTCACACTCACAAGTTTTGTCACACCTTTTTGTTGCATAGTAGCTCCATATAACAAATCACATTCTTCCATTGTTCCCTCACGATGAGTGACAACAATAAATTGTGTCTGATGAGAAAACTCTCTTAAATATTTGGCAAAACGTTCTACATTCGCAACATCCAAAGCGGCTTCAACCTCGTCTAAAATACACATTGGCACTGGTCGCACACGTAAAATAGCAAATAGACATGAGATGGCAATCAATGCTTTTTCTCCTCCCGAGAATAAAGTAATATTCTGGACTGCTTTTCCTGGTGGCTGTACATCAATGTCAATTCCTGTTTCTAAAATATTATCAGGATCACTATATTTCAATTCCGCTTTTCCACCACCAAAAAGATTTCTAAACACAATATTAAATTCATGATTAATCTTTTCAAATGTTTCACTAAAACGTGAAACCATGATTTCATCCATTTCATCAATAGCTTTTAAAATACTATCCTGAGCATGAATAAGATCTAAACGTTGGTGATTTAAAGTTTCATAACGTGTAGACACTTCTTCATAATCTTCAATAGCCTGTAAGTTGACATGTCCCAAAGAATCAATCTGATGTCTTAATAAACGTACTTCTTCTTTGGATTTTTGCATATCAATATCACGAGCATATTCTTCACTGGCAAATTCATATGTCATCTTATATTCTTCATTTAAACGCTGTAAATGATTTTGCAGTTCTGTTTCCTGTTTGGCTTTATCAACCTGCTTTTGTGTCATATCGTTTTGAATGTGTCTTAAATGAGCTCGTGTGACTTTCAAAGTATCTTCCAGCTGATCATTTTCATTAACAAAACTCATACGCAATTCTCGCTTAGCCTGAATACTTTCAGTTAAACGATCTCTTCTTTTTTTAGCTTCATTTAGCTCTTGAAGCAATTGATTATCTTGCGTTCCTTTTTCAATCTCTGATAATTCAACGCTTTGATGTGTTAAACTTTCATATTCACTTTTGGCAATCTGTAATTCACTTTTCTTATTTGTGACAACCAACTCCAATTTAGCAAATGACATCTGTTTTTGTAGAAGATTATGAGAAATTTCTCTTGCTAAATTATCTAATTCATTAAGTTTGGCTTTCTTCATTGTGATATCTTGTTCACTTTGACGAATGGTTTCCTGTAACAATTCTAATTCACGTTTATTTGTTAAAAGTGATGAAGATTGTTTAAAACTTCCTCCAGTTAATGAACCACCCACATTGATGACTTCACCAGCCAAAGTTACAATTTTATATCTGGCATATGTTGCTTTTGATAAAAGAGATGCATTTTCTAATGTATCAGCTACAATCACATGTCCTAATTGATTCAAAACAATCGTTTTAATTTTATCAGGATATCTCACAAAATCACTCATAACACCTAAAAAACCTTGTGTATTTTGACATACCAGTAAATGTTCTTCTCGCAAATGTCTTTCCTTCATTGTTGTAATAGGTAAAAATGTTGCACGTCCTGATTTATTATTCTTTAAAAAATGAATAGCATGTCTCGCATCTTCATCACTATCAGTCACAATAAACTGCACTGCATTTCCTAAAGCAACTGCTAAAGCTGTTTCATATTCTTCTTGAGTTTCCAATAAATCTCCAAGTACACCTACAATTCCATTCATGGAATCTTTAGCTTTTATAATAGAACGTACACCATAACTATACCCAGATTTGTTTTCTACCAAATCAACCAGTTGCTCTCTACGGTGACGGTCTTGATGCAATTTTAAATTAAGATTTTCAATATCCTGTCTTAAAGCATTCATCTGAGCACGATTTTTTTCCTGAGAAGCTTCCAAAGTTAATTTTTCTTCCTTTGTTTCATTATAACGATTAACACGATCATTATATTCACTAATAGCATCTTGTAAAATGGCTTTTAACTGTTCCATACGTGCCTGTAAATCTTCTTTGTTAGTTGTCTCTAAAATATGTTTACGATTAGCATCAATCTCAACTTTTTGTGTTTCTAATTGATTAACATTGTTCATAGCTGTTAAAAGTTGGCCTTGAAGTCCATTGACTTCCTGATCCAAATCAAACATCTTTTTCTTTAAGCTTTCATTTTGTTGTTCATTAATTAAGATTTGTCCTTCAATTGTCACTTTTTCTTTATCCAGTAAATCTAAAGATTGATTTAAATCCTGTAAAGATTGAGATAAAGTTTCAATTCCTTTTACCAGTACACTTACTTCAATAGACTGTAACTGTTCTTTTAAATCCAAGTAAATTTCAGCTTTTTCCTTTTGACGTTTTAATGGTGAAATCTGTTTTTCTAATTCCAAACAAATATCTTCAACACGATCCAAATTATCCTTTGTTCTTTCTAATTTTCGAATCGATTCAAGCTTTCTTTTTTTATACTTTGCTACACCTGCTGCTTCTTCAAACATTCCTCTTCTTTCTTCAGGCTTACTATCAGCGAATGAAGAAATATTTCCCTGTGAAATGATGGAAAGTGAATCTCTTCCTAAACCTGTATCCATAATTAAATCAACAATATCTTTTAAACGACATGGTTCCTTATTAATTAAATATTCTGCCTCATTATTTTGACGATATAAGCGTCTTGTTATTTCTACTTCATTATAATCAACATTCATAAAACGATCTTCATTATCAAATACAAGTGTCACTTCAGCAACATTTTGTGCCTTACGGTCTTCACTACCATTAAAAATAACATCGGACATATTAGAACCACGTAATGATTTCACTGACTGTTCACCTAATACCCATCTGACAGCATCGCTGATATTCGATTTTCCACAACCATTAGGACCAACTATCCCAGTAATTCCTGGTTGAAATTCAATGACTGATTTATCGGCAAATGATTTAAAACCATGTAATTCAATTCTTTTTAAATACATAAATCAATTCCTTTCTAACCATGATTTTCTTTTTTTATAAGTCTTTCACTAATATGAAATGATTTATTCTGAGGCAAATGAACGGTAAAGCGACTGCCTCCTTCTTCTCTTGATATAACATCAATACGTCCCTTATGTAAATCAACAATTCTTTTTACAATAGATAACCCTAATCCATTGCCTTCTACACTTCGTGATTTATCTTGACGATAAAAACGTTCAAAAATATGTGATATAGCTTCTTTGCTCATACCAACACCCGTATCCTCGATACTGACTTCCACTTCTTTAGATGTTTTCTTGATATGTACCATGACAACTCCATTATCTTGTGTGTATTTAATCGCATTGTTGATCAAATTAATCCACACTTGTTCTAAACGTGACTCATCTGCTTCAATACGAATATCATTTTTAGGTATTTCAAATTCTATTTCAATATTTTTACTTAACGCAAAATTATCTTGTGTTTCAATAACACGATTTAACTGTTCAATTAACGAGAACTCACTGATTTCTAATTTAACATCTTCACCATCCAATAAAGTTAACTGTAACATATTTTTAGAAAGTGTAGATAAACGTTTACTATGAAATAAAATGATATCTGCATATTTTTGACGTTGCTCATCAGTTAATTTTTCATTCTTTAAGATTGTCGCAAAACCTTGAATAGCCGTTAAAGGCGTTTGAAACTCATGTGAAACATCAGATATGAACTGTTGACGTGTTTCATCCTGCTTGGCAAGCTGTTGAGCCATTTGATTAAAACTGCGATTTAAACGTGCAATTTCATCCTTACCAGTATAATTAACACGAACACGATAATTTCCTTTTGATAATTCATTTGTTGCTTTAGTTAAACGTGAAATAGGTTTAACAATAATATCAGCAATGACTAAAAATGTGATACTTCCAGCAACAAGCATACAAAAGACAGCTATTAAAGCAGAATCAAAGAAAATCATTTCCCTTTTACTCATATCTTTTTGAACATAGACAATATAATTTTGATTTTTAACTTCAAAAGATTTTGCATAAATACGTATAGATGAATCTTGTAAAATAATACTTTGTCCTATATTTTCTCTTAAAACATCTGCTTCTTCATGAGAGAGATGTTCTCCTTTGATATTTCCATAAGTCTTTTTTTGACCATTACTTTCAATATAAAAACTCACTTCTGAAGTTGAGGCATAACCCTGTAATATTTTATCTAAATCATCTCGATCTATTAATTGAATAAAATCTTCTATAAGTTCTGTTGAATTTTTAAGTTCTTCAACAGCCAGTAACCCCAGTTCATTTGCATTTTTACGCAATGAAAAATATCCAGCAATTGAAAAACTAAATAAAATACTGACTAAAAATCCAATAATCAGCTTCCCATAAATGGATTTCATGGTTCAACCTCAATCTTATATCCTAATCCCCTTACTGTCACAACTTTAAATCCAGGCAAATGTCCTAAATTTTCACGAATACGTTTAATATGAACATCTACAGTACGATCAAATCCATCATAATCCATTCCCCAAATTTTTTCAATTAACTGTTCACGAGTAAAAATCTGATTAGGATTTTTCGCTAATTCAAAGGCCAATTCAAACTGTTTTAAAGGCAAATGAATTGTTTGATCTTTATATCTGATTTCATATTTATCTCCATCAAAAACCACATCATGTAAAGTCACAATATTCTGACTATTGATACTATATCTTTTTAAAATTGTTTTCACTCTTGCTAAAAGTTCATCAGGATCAAATGGTTTTGTCACATAATCATCTATTCCTAATGAAAAACCTCTTAATTTATCTGCTGACTGTGATTTGGCAGTTAACATAATAACGGGAATGTCTTTCATTTCCTTCATTTCCTCTACCAATTGAAATCCATCCATCACTGGCATCATAATATCAACAATTGCTAAATCAATATATTCATTTTCTAAAAGATGTAAAGCTTCCTCTCCACTGGCAGCCTGAACCACTGAGAATCCCTCTTTATCTAAATAAAAACGGATCAATTCTCTAATATGTTCTTCATCATCAACTATTAAAATCTTTGATTTCATAATCTTTCCACCTCAATTCATTTTGTAATTATATCATAATTATGCGTGAATTCCTATATTTATTGTTATTCCCTTATGAAATATACCAAACTTTATTCCATAATAAAAACAACACATCTGTGTTGTCCTTATTTTATCTTTTTAGGATGCAAAAATGACTTTCTTTTAATCACTTTCATTAAATCATTTGCACCCTCAATATGAGCATCCAGTGCTTTTTGACACCAGTATTTAGCATCTTTTAAAGAAACCTGTGTTCCTTGTCCATACGTATATGCTCTCGCAAGATTGAGATAAGCGTGTCCATTATTAAGGTTGGCAGCTTTTAAAAATAATTCAAAAGCCTTTTTTAAATCTTTGCTGACGCCATCTCCTTCTTTATAACAAACTGCCAGATTATTCATGGCTCCTGCATGTCCACAATCAACAGCCTGCTGATAATAGGTGATTGCTTTTTGTTTATCTTCAAACTCTTTACCAGCTTCAAAATCATATAGCACAGCCAGATTATAAAGCGATGAAGCATGATTCATCTTGGCGGCATGTTGAAAATAATCAATCGCTTTTGAATAATCCTGTTGAACACCTTTTCCATCTTTATACATATTTCCAAGTGCATAATAAGCGCGTGGTGATTGCATATCAAGCGCCTTTTGATAATATTCTATAGCTTGATCATTAGATTGTTTCAATATGCCCCATTCATACATTCTCCCCATTTCGACATATCCATCTGCTATACCATTTTGACCAGCCAATTCATAATATTGTACAGCTTTTTCTATGTCCACTTCAATTCCTAAGCCATCTTCATAGAAACGACCAACATGATATATAGCTCGAGCCCATTGATTTTTGGCTGCTTTTAAATATAATTCAAAAGCATGTGATAAATCGACCTTTGTCCCTATACCATTTTCATAACATGAGGCTTCATTGCAAATGGCAGGCGAATAATTAAACTTTGCACTTTGATGATAAAGCTGTAAAGCTTTTTCTTCATCCTTTTGACATTCTAGTCCCAATTCATACATGACACCCAAATCACATAAAGCTCTTGGATATCCTTTTTGAGCTGATAATTCATAATAATATTTGGCCTGAGCAAAATCCTGCTCGACACCGATTCCATGTTCATAACAAAAAGCCAAATTACATTGACAGACTTCATCATTTAGTTGTGCACCTTGTTGATAATATTCAAAAGCTTTCGTTAAATCAACCGGCACTCCTCGACCTTCTTCATAAATAAGACCTAAACCACATAAAGCACGTGGATTATTTTGTTTAGCAGCCTCCTGATAGTATTGAATAGCCTTAGACATGTCCTGTTCAACACCAATTCCATCTTCATAACAGTATCCTAAACGCCATTGGGCAACATCAAATCCTAAATCAGCTGCCTGTTGATAACAGGAAATAGCCTGAGATAAATCTTTTTCAACTCCAATACCGAGTTCATAACAGCAACCTAAATTTGTTAAACCACGCAAGTTTCCAGATTCCGCCGATTTTTGATAACACTCTACAGCCTGTTGTTCATCTTTTTGACAGCCAATCCCGTTTTCATAATAGTAACCTAAAGTACACAAAGCGGCTCCATCATGTAAATTAGCTGCCTGTTGATAATAATCAAATGATTTTTCTAAATCAACATCAACGCCTAATCCTTCATCATAGAAATAACCTAAACAACAAAGTGCACGAGGATATTGATATTGAGCAGCCTGCTCATACCATTTTCTAGCTTCCTGATAATCAGGTTGACCGTCAACGCCCTGTTCATATAAATAAGCCAAGTTACACATAGCTCTTAAATGTCCTTGTTTTGCAGCTAACAAATAAAAGGTTTTGGCTTTTTGTAAATCAGGTTCTACCCCAATTCCCACTTCATAGCAATATCCTAAATTACATTGCGCCACATCATAACCTAAATCAGCAGCTTGTTGATAAATCTCTATAGCCTTTGACAAATCCTGCTCAGTTCCAATACCAGCTTCATAACAATAACCCCAGTTTGTCATACCATGTAAATGACCTGCCTTGGCAGATTGACGATAATATTCAAAAGCTTTGGCTGTATCTTTTTTTGTTCCTATGCCCATTTCATAGTAGTATCCTAAAGTACACATAGCTTGTGCATCTTGATCATTGGCAGCTTTTTGAATATATTCAAATGCCAGCTTTTCATTTTTTTCTATACCTATTCCTTTTTCCAGATAATAGGCATACTTATTGATAGCTGGATAATAGCCATAATCCGCACTACGCTTAAGATAATCCAAGGCTAATGCAGGATGTTCATCTTCAATCATATGTCCATAAGCCATCATAGCACGAGGATATCCCATATTCGCACTAAGTAAATACAGTTCTTTTGCTTTTTTTAAGTCAACAGGAGTTCCAATTCCCATTTCATAGCAATATGCCAGATAACAATGAGCAGGTGCATAATTTTGTGACGAAGCCTGCTGATACCAATACACAGCCTGTTCACTATCCTGTTTAACACCTTCACCAACTTCATAGGCAAAACCAACTTGAACCTGTGCAACAGGTAGTCCATCTTTGGCACCATCCAAGCACCATACAAAAGCTTTTTCAAGATCTTTAGCGACACCTATACCATATTCATAGCAATATCCAATGCTATATTTAGCTTGTGTATATCCTAAATCTACTGCCTGTTTATAATAAGTCATGGCTTTCATTTCATCTTTGAGCGTTCCATAACCAAAGCAATAGCATTCTCCCAAATAATAAACAGCTCGAGGATATTGATCTTGGGCAGACTTTTCAAAATATTCAAAAGCCTGCTGTAAATTGCTTTGACAGCCTATCCCCTTTAAACAGCAATAAGCATAATTACAGGCTGCCAGACTATCACCTAAATCAGCAGCCTGCTGATAAAAAGCAACTGCCTGTTCCTTATTGACTTTTGTTCCTAACCCCACTTCATTCATATATCCAAGTGAACAAATAGCTTTGGCATGTGAACGATAAGCTGCTTTTTCAAACAATTGATAAGCACGATATTCATCCTGAACTCTATCCTGTCCATTCATATATTGTAGACCTAATTGAAACAATTCATTGGTAGATAAAAGCTGATCGTTATCTTCCTCTAGTGAATATCTTGACAACAAACAGATATCAACACCTTTGGCTTCAGATCCATCTTCAATATAATAATGTTCTTCTTCTAAATAAGGTGAATGTGTTAAATCAGGAAAATCCAAGATGTCATATTTATTCATCAATTCATAAACTTCATTTTCCACATCTTCTTCTAAGCAAAATAAAGTTTTCACTTTCATTAAAGCATCATTGCCATAATCATCTTTCAAATAGACCCATGCCATATCTGTATAAGTGATGGCAATAAAATCTATTTTCCATTTCCCAAATAGAGGTTCATACATTTTTAAACGTTGAAATAATTCACCCATAATCTTCCTCCTTATTGAATCGTAATTGAAGAAACAGTTTGTGAAGTCGATTCATCATTGACATATTCAATCGTCACTGTATCACCCGCTTTGACAAAAGGCAACTGAGCATTTAATGAAATAGGTGCAATAAAGACTTGATTCGAATCTTGAAGCTGGAAATAATATTGTGAATTTCCATTAACAACAACTTCATGAATATCACTGACAACAGCTGTTAATTTTTCTGTATCATAATCAACATTTGTTTTACCATTATCTTTCAACAATGCATAATATTCTTTTTCTGCTTCGGCAACGCTATCACCAACTGAAACAATCTGATAATTTTCAACACTGACAAACGCATATTTTTTAACAAGACCTGCACTATCTTTTAAAGACATAAAATATGTTGGTTCTCCTCCAGCATTAATCAATATAGGGAATGTTGCCGTATATTTTAAATCTGTAACTTTTCCTTCAGCAGAAGACATTGCTGAAAATTCTTCTGCTCCACTAATCGCATAATATTTGGCTTCTTTCGTACGCATATTAATCAATGCAAATCCTACATTGGAAGCATCATTAGATACTGATGTTAAACCTGTATATAAATAAACATCATCATTTAAAGCTATATAATTATATCCGTCTGTTGGTTTTAAAACACCTTTTTGAGAGAAAATCGTATTAAAGAAACCGTGTGTATATTTTCCCCAGTTATTAAGCTGTTCTATTAACAATTCAGAAGGATAAACACGATCAATCCATGTTGGAACATCTTGAATATCATAATATTGACAGTCACCACTCACAGCATCAACTAACACTGCACCTGTGATATCTTTACCACCAAATAAACCAATTTTATAAGTATAAGTCGGTGCTACCCAATATGGATGTCCATCATCATCAATTTCAAATGAAGGTGTTTCAAACATTTTAGTTGGATAGTGAACACGTAAATGACGATCAATATTTCTAAAGAATAAATCAGAATGTGAGTATTTCATTCCTTCATCTAAACGAACAACTTCACTTTCCTGTGTCACCATATCTACGCGAATATAGGCAGGTAATCCCTCACGATGATTCGTAAACCATTTAATCAAATCACTATATGATAATGTTGTGACTCTATAAGGTTTATCCTGATAATTGATTTGAACATAATCATTATCAACTTCAAATTGTGAAACGTAATCGACAATTTCACCCATTTTACGATCTCCTAAACGTTCAGCACTCTCTTTATCAACAACAGGAATTGACTGATAATTCACTTTAGGATTATCTTTATAGAAATCAGCATTTTTATCAACATTTAATTGTTTTTGATAACTTGATGCAAAAAAGATAGGTGAACTGATTAATTGTCCAGCAAAGACATAAACTAACAATAACGCAATCACTACACTAAGTATCTTATTTACTTTATCAAATGAAGCCTGAAATAAACTTCTTAATGCTATAAAAATAACAAGCAGAATACTGAAAAAGAAAACAAAATCAGGTGATCTCAAATTAATAGGTATCAAAACAAAGTATTCAACAATCAAAAAAACAATCAAAACAATGACCAATGCCTTTATTGTCCCGCCTTTTTGGGGCTGACGTTGTTGAAAAAATTGACGTTGCCTATTTTCTGTCATTCTTGTAAAAAACTTTTCAAATATATTTTCCATTGATTTTCTCCTTTAATTTTTCAATAAGTTCTTCCAATTCATCTAATGATTGAAGAGTTGCTCCAGCAGCATAAGCATGTCCACCACCATGGAAAAGTGCTGCCACTTCATTAACAGGAATACCACGACTTCTGATACTCACACGATAGTTGTTGTCTTTTTTATTTTGAGTCACAGCCATCCATACAGCATACTCTTCAAAATTAGCTAACACATTAACATAAGAAGACCCTTGTTCTCGACTCATCTGTAATGCTTTTAAATTTTCGTCACTCAAATAATACCATGCTATATGATCATTTTCCTGATAATGATTATAAATAAATTTTGTAATTTCTAAATCCTGTTTTGTACGCATATAAAGCTTCTGATATAATTTTTCAATATCAATTCCCATATCCAATAGATAAGAAGCTGCTTCAAAAGTTTTTTGAGATGTCGAATGATATAAAAAGCGATTGCTATCTCCAATAATTCCTAAATACAAAGCATTGGCAGCTTCTAATGGGATTTGAGCTTTCCCGCGTTTCATTAATAAAGTCACAATTTCACTACATGAAGATGCTTCTTCATCTTCAATATTAATATCACCATATGAATCAACAACTATATGATGATCAATCTTTAGTATCTGATCACACACAGATATATCCCCATCAATACGTTCACGATTGGCTGTATCTAAAACAATTCCTAAAGTATAACCTTTTTTGATTTCACCCATTTCAAAAGAAGGATAATACTTTAATAAATCACTGTTCATTTCACCAGCTAAAACAATATTTTTTTGTGGATAGATTGATTTTAATGTCCAATACATTCCCAGTTGTGAACCAAATGCATCTAAATCAGGATTCACATGTCTATATATAATAACCTGATCAAACTCTTTTCTAATTCTTAATATTTTATCCATTTCTCATCACCTTTGTTTATCATAATACCATATTATCACATAAATATGAACTTATAAAAGATTTATTCTTCTATATCAAAATAACCATAATAAAAAAGAGTTGATCATTCAACTCTCTTATAGCCCTAATAATCTGACTGTATCTCTTGCAATCATAACTTCTTCATTTGTTGGAATAACCATAACTTTAATTTGTGAGAACTGATGAGAAATCACTCTATTTTCATCACTTCTCACAGCATTTAGTCTTTCATCCAAGAAGACACCAAAAGCTTTTGAAACATCATCAATAATCAAACGTCTTAAATAAGCTGCATTTTCACCTACACCAGCTGTAAAGGCAATCGCATCGCATCCACCAAGTTCAGCATAATAAGCTCCAATATATTTAGAAACAATTCTTGCATATAATAAACTTGTTAATAATGCTCTATCATCACCTTCTTTAAATAAAGCATTTTCAATATCACGAGAATCTGATGAAATTCCTGAAATACCAAGCATACCAGATTTCTTATTATAAATTTCTAAGACTTCATCTGGTGTTTTATTTAATTTCTTGCATAAATAAGGCATAATAGATGGATCAACATCTCCACAACGTGTTCCCATCATAACTCCTGCAAGTGGTGTGAATCCCATAGATGTATCAATACATTTTCCATTTAATACTGCTGAAATACTTGCACCATTACCTAAATGACAAACAATAACACGTGATTCAGTTGGATTTCCTAACATATCAATCACTTGTTCAGAAACATATTTATGGCTTGTTCCATGTGCTCCATAACGTCTCACTTTTAAATCTGTGTAATATTCTAATGGTAATGGATATAAATATCTTTCTTTATCTAAACTTTGATGAAAAGCTGTATCAAAAGTAAAGACATGCTGTACATTAGGTAATTCTGCTTTAAATGCACGATATCCAATTAGATGTGCTGGATTATGTAAAGGCGCTAATTCACAAAGTTCTTCAACCTTTGCGACAACATCATCATCAACAACAGCACTATCACTAAAATATTCTCCACCATGAACAATACGATGTCCAACAGCATCTATTTCTTTTAATTCTGTCACGACTCCTTCATCAACCAATGCTTTTAAAAGCATTTCTACAGCGACCTGATGATCAGGAATCGGACATGTCGTTGTCTTTTTTTCTCCATTATATTTTATTGTAAAAATACCATCATCCATCCCAATTCTTTCTACAATTCCTGATGTAATGACTGTTTCTTCAGGCATTTCAAATAATTGAAATTTTAAAGATGAACTTCCTGCATTGACTGCCATAATTTTTGTCATATTTTTATTCCTCCTACAATACATAACATATATTTATTGTACATAAATTGTAGAATAAACTCAACAAAAATTTGAAAGCGAATACACTTTTTATCAAAAATGAAAAAACCCTACTCATAATAAAGATTATGACTAGGATTTTTTATAATAGCTTAACGATTTTGAGATTGTCTACCTGCCATCTGATTTTGTCCCATTTCAACTAATCTCTTAGTGATTTCACCACCAACAGATCCGTTAGCACGAGATGTTGCATCAGGTCCAAGATTAACACCAAATTCATTAGCGATTTCGTATTTCATTTGATCAATTGCATTTTGAGCACCAGGAACAACTAATCTATTTTTTGAATTTTTTGAGTTCATTGCTTTCACCTCCTGACACAATTAGTTTGTGTCAAGGTGACAAAATTATTCATTTATTTTAAAAAAATTTTGTAAACTCTCTTTTTAAAAAGAATATGACTGACATCATACTCATTTTTATTAAATGTTCCTGTCAATTTAATATATTATATTTGATATTTTATGACAATTAACGAGATTGAAATATTATAAAATAATTTTACCAAATCATCAAGATATCTCAATTAAAACTTTTATTCATTCTCAATTAAAACTTTTATTCATTAGTAACTGCTAATCTTTTTTATAAAAATTAAATTTTCAATTTGATATACATCAATATGATTTCTACTCTCTAGCCACACACCATTTTCAATATAAACTTTATTATTACTAAAAGAAATATTTACAGTATTACTACTGATTGCAGATTTATTCGTCATAAAGAACATCATAGATAAGATAAGTGTTATTATACCTACCCCTGCAATTGATAAAAAGATTTGAATCAATTTAAGTAATAAATTCATTTTTTCACTTAATATCTCTATAACCACAAGAATAACAGGTATAAGAAAAATATCTATAATCACAAGTATATTAATCATTATACTTATAAATGGGTGAAAATATGTATGAATATCTAATTGACGATTGATGAAATATTGTACTAAAATCAAACTTACCGAGATAACATACCACCATGATATTCTTTGTTTCCATTTAGGTAGCAAATGAAATTGAGTCGATATATCTTTTAATAACTTTTGCATATAAGATTTCCTTTCAACATAGCAACCTGACTTGAATAATCGGTTATAAATTAACAAAACATCATATATATTCAAAATAAATAAAACTTTTTATATTTATAATCTTTGTGCTCCACGTTTATTTTTCATTTCAAAATATAATGATATAAGATTTTGATGATATGGAACGAATTTTTCTTGTTTCAAAAGATTTGTTATGTCTTCAAGATTTGCCCATTTCACATTTTGTACTTCTTCATCTTGTATAACTAAATTTTGAATATTGACAAGATAACGGATAAGATAAATATCATCAAGATTTTGATCAAAATGAATTATCAAAAAAGTCTTATATCTTTTAAAGATAATTGAATACCTAATTCTTCATAAACTTCTCTTTCAGCTGCCATATAACTCGTTTCATTCATCAATGCACTATCACCAGCACTCACATCCCATAATCCTGACCATGTTTTTCTTTTCTTAAATCTTTGTTGTATCAACATTTCATCTCGATCATTAAAAAAGGCAAATATGAACAGCAAGATGATAAAGATGAGAAGGAATCTTCTCGCTTCTCATCATCTTTTGATTTGTTTTTACTCGATCCTGCGTATACAAATCCCAAATTTCATCATTCATTAAAATAAATCCTCTACTTCTTTATAATGATCATCAATAACAATTGTTTCACATTGTTCAATGCATTCATTAATCATCGTTTGATAATCCCATGTTTCTTCCAATGCTTCAGCTTTATAGCTTTTTGGTTTTGTAGCAGGCTGCTTTGGTGTAAAAATTGTACAGCAGTCTTCATGTGGTCGAATAGAAATATCATATGTTCCAATTTTTTGAGCAATATCAATAATTTCTAATTTATCCATACAAGCAACTGGTCTAATAACTGGCATATGAATCACTTCATTAATAACAGACATACTTTCTAAAGTTTGAGAAGCCACTTGTCCAATGCTTTCACCATTCACTAATGCTAAACATTGATTTTGATGTGCCACTCCTTCAGCAATTCTATACATCATTCTACGCATAATTGTCATCGCATAACTTTCATCACAATGATCATATACAGCTAATTGTAAATCTGTAAAAGGAATGATATGTACAGTGATTTTTCCATGAGTATAATGTCTTAAAACATCAACAAGATCTAAAACTTTTTCCCTTGCCAATTCATTTGTATATGGCGGTGAAGCATAGTGAATACATTCAATATCAACACCACGTTTTAATGTTAAATATCCGGCAACTGGTGAATCAATCCCACCTGATAACATCAATAAAGCTTTTCCACCAATACCAACAGGATAACCACCAGCACCTTGAATCACATTATCCATAACATAGGTACATTCTTTACGCAATTCAACTTGTATTAATATTTCTGGATGATGAACATCTACTTTTAAGTCTTTTGATGTATGATGAAAAATATATCCAGCAATAGCTGTATTGATATCATGTGAGTGAAGTGGATAATCTTTATCATTACGCTTTGTTTTGATTTTAAAAGTATGCCCTTGATTTTTCTCTACAATCTGTAAACATACTTCTTTTATTTTTTCTAAATCACTTTCCACTTTATAACAAACTGAAAAAGAGTGAATGCCAAAGACTGTCTGTAACTTCTGACATACAGCCTCTGGATCTTCATTATTTAACATAATATATAAACGATCAAAAGACATTTCATATCTTAAATGTGAAAACTCTTTTAATATTTCCTTTGTATTCTGTGTTAATTTACGAATAAAAAGTTTACGATTTTTCCCTTTTGTTGTGAGTTCTCCAAATCTGACTAAAATATGACTACATTCCATTGACAATTACCTCTGTTTCTTAATAGTTTTTAAAGTTTTCTTTAAATAAAATAAAAATTCATCTAATTCATCTTGTGTCGTATGATGAGAAAAACTAATACGAATCGCACTTTTAGCAATATCTTCTCGAATTCCCATCGCCTGTAATGTTCTTGAAATATCATTTTTATGAGATGAACAGGTACTTTTGGTTGATACATAACATTCATACATTTCTAAAGCATGTAAAATCACTTCTGGTTTATACCCTACACATGAAAAATTGAGAATATATGGTGAAACATGCTCACTAGGTGTATTGATGACAATATCAGGTATCTGAGTGAGCTGTTCTCTTATATAATGATTCAAAGAAGTCACGTATTGATATTTCTGTTCTAAATTTTCTAGAGCTAATCTTAATGTTTTCGCAAACATTGTATGTGTAGCTGTATTAGATGTTCCTCCACGCAATTGATGTTCCTGCTGACCACCATTAATTAATGGAACTAATGACGTAGATGTTTTTTTATATAAAACACCACTTCCTTTTAATCCATAAATTTTATGTGCTGAAAAACTCGCTAAATCTACATGAGTGAGAACAATAGGCATCTTTCCTAAAGCCTGTACCATATCGACATGTAATTTTATTTTTGGATTGATCTTTTGAATCATCTGATAAACCTTTTCAATAGGAAAAACCATTCCCACTTCATTATTCACATACATCATCGTGATTAAAATTGTATCTGGTCTGATTGCTTCTTCCAGCTGTTTTAAATCAAGATTTCCTGAAACATCTACTGATATAAAATCAACTTCAAAACCAAAGACATCTCTTAATTGAATACATGACTGATAAACACTGGAATGTTCTACTGCAGTTGTAATGATATGTTTTCCTCTATTTTGATATTGAAAAGCACATCCTTTAATAGCTGCACTATTAGATTCACTGGCACCACTTGTAAAAATAATTTCTTCTGGTAAAACATGTAATAATTGCGCTGTTAATTCTCTTGATTTTTCCATTAAAGCACTTGTTTTTAATCCTAAAGAATATAACGAATCAGCATTAGCAAAATAATCATTTAATAATGACTGATACATATGATTCACTTCTTGGTTCAATGGTGTTGTTGATACATAATCTAAATAAATCATATCTTTCCTCCATAGTTCATTATATGTATATATACCATTTTTATTAAGAAAAAGCCACTAAAAAAGTCCAAATTAGGACTTTTCGCTTGTTTTTTGAATTAAATTTTCATATGAACCTGGCTGAATCTTTTCAATAATATCTACTGCAGTTGATAAAGCCTTTGTGTACTCACCATTTCTAAATAAGACTTCTGCCTTTGTTAATTCAGTATTCACCTCTAAAAAAGTAGAACGATAACGATTTCCAAAAACAATAGCTTCTTCAACCATTTCAGCTGTGACAATTAAGTTATGGACATTATCATATAATTTATAAATAATATCTCTTGCACTATCAACACGTTTAGATAATTCAGATAATTCCACTGGACGGTGCATACGATAGGCTTGAATCTGTGCTGCTTTATCGTATGAATCTTGAATATAATCTTTGTAAGATTCATTGATCATAGGTAAGTGTTTATTCTTAATTTCAGATTTGATTTCCAATAATACAATATTAATATTTTCTAACTCATCAATAGCACGCTGTTCCTGTAAATATAAATGATCACGAAATGCAAAGAATGAATTTAAGTCATCCTGATGAGTTAAAGCTGCATTTTTTATCTTTTCAACTTTATCAATCATTTGTAAGTAAGAAAAATCACCTGCATTCATTTCTTCTTCTAAATCATAAGATTCTCTTAAAATCTGATCAAAGTCCTTATATTTTTCTTGAATATCAACATAATCTTCATTAATCAAATATAAATTTTCAATACGATTTTGATCAATTAAAGCTTGTTTATACTGATCATAAATCTGGGTAATAACTGTATAAGATTCATCCCATTTTGTTTTAAAATCATCATATGATTGTTTTTCAACTTCTAAATCTTTAATAATAGCATCAATATCATCAACTAATTTCTGTAAGACTTCGCCAACATTTTCTAATTGTAATTGTTGAATATGTTGAGTTGTTGTTTCTATAGTGGATTGGATGGCCTGATAACGTGCAGATACATTTAACTTTTCTAACGCAAATTCTCCATTAGACATATCTTTAATCAAATTATCCAAATAATGAATCTTTTTAGGAATATACTGTCTGACAATAGCGATATAATCAGGTAACTCCTGTAATCGGGCATTTAACCAGTCTACTTTTTTATCAATATCCTGTGTTAAATTTTTAGCATCTTCAAACCTCTGATTATTCATCATATCTTCAAGCTTTACAAAAGAATCATCAAGATTATTAAAAATATTTTTAATGCCCTTAACAAAATCTTCCACTTTAAAACGGATTGTTTCATAGCGATCTATCAATTGTCGATACTTTTCTTTCACACGAATAATTTCAACTCTTTGAACATTCTCAATTTCAGTAATCTCTTCAATTTTTGCCAGTAAAGCTTGAGAATCATCTTCATAGATTTTCAGCATGCTTTCTAATTCTTTCATTTTAGAAGATATTTTTCTAAGTTTACCATAAAAAAGCTGTTCATCTACTTCATTAACCAATACACCTAATTGATTTTTCTGATAATCTGTAATACGTTCAAATTCCTGAGCGTATTCTTCATATTTTTCCAGAACCTCTGGCATATTTTTAGAAATACTGTGGACTCTTCCTAAACGATATTGTAATGGCAGTGATTTAATGCCATTCATGCGATTTTCCACATCCACAATTAATTTCCTATATTTTCTTAATCTCATTCCCCTATAAAATAAAAGTAGTATTACAAGCGCAACAATACCTATACCTATAAAAATGAGATTACGTATACCTATTTGTTCAATCAATCTCACAATATTATCCATCATTTAAAATTCCTCTCTTTTCCTAAGTTTTATTTTATCATAAATAGAAAGGTATTTCATCATCTTTTTCCAAAATCCTACATAGACAAGAGATATACTGCCATCAAAAGAAAAAAGTATTGAACAAAATAACTGTCCAATACTTTGATATTGATCATCTTATCCTAAACGGTTGTAGTATTCAACGATAAGTGATTCATTGATTTCTTGATTTAATTCTGATCTTTCAGGTAATCTGATGAATTTACCTTCCATTTTATCAGCATCAACTTCAACAAATCCTGGTACATGTGTTTGAGAAGCTAAAGCGTTTTTGATAATTTCTAATGAACGAGAACGTTCTTTAACAGAAATAACATCTCCAACTTTAACTTGACAAGAAGCGATATCAGTTTTAACTCCATTTAATAAAATATGTCCATGGTTAACTAACTGTCTTGCTTGTCTTCTTGTTGTTGCAAAACCTAATCTATAAACAATATTATCCAATCTAGATTCTAGTAAACAGAAGAAATTGTAACCAGTAACTCCTTCCATTTTTCCAGCTCTTTTGAATGTGTTATGGAATTGTTTTTCATTAACTCCATACATATGTCTTACTTTTTGTTTTTCAGCTAATTGTAATCCATATTCTGTTAATTTCTTTCTTTTTTGACCATGTTGACCAGGTGCATATGGTCTTCTTGCTAATTCTCTACCAGTTTCTAATGTTGAAAAACCTAAACGTCTAGATTTTTTCCATTGTGGTCCAGTATAACGTGACATTTTCTTTCCTCCTATTGTTTTATTTGGCATAAAACAATAACATGCATAGATCAGTTAGGGTGTGTTTGTACTAAGTATTTCTCTTTGCAGCAAGATACTCTACATCCCTTTGTCACAAACGCATGGGCTAACCCTCTATGTGCTGCTATCATTTATTGCACTAATACATTATAACAAGCTTTTTTATATTGTCAAATATTTTTTTCAATATCAACAGAATATCTATTTTATCTTTATTTTCCATCCTCAAATCACGTTTTTATAGTCTCCATTCAAAAACACAAACCATTACATTTCATATTCATCATACATATAAGCATGTTTTAAAAATTCATAATCATCAAATAAAGCACCATTTGCAGTATCTACATCAAATGCTTCAAAAATAAAGTCATCCAAATTCAAACCTAAATCTTGAATATGCTCAACGAAAGCTTGTCTATCATGATAATACATATCCAAAAGTGAATGTTCATCTTCCCAAATACCAAAGCCTTCTCCAGCCATAATTTCTATATCATGAAGAGTTTGTACATTTGGGTGTTGTTCAATATCTTGAATCTGAATATCAAATATATAATCATCACCAAAATCATACCATAACGAAAAAGTATCTCCCTTTTTCAAATCTAGTTCATCTAAGAAAACATCTGATGCATAATCATCTAACATTTCTTCATCACATTGATCACAACCAAATTTTCCCTGATCAGTTATAAATGTAAAAAGATGAGTACCCTCTGCCTGAAATATGGTTAATATATAATATGCCAATTCATCTAAAGGCATATGATAAGGGATACGTACCTGGCGATGAATATACTTTTCTAACTCTCTAACCACAATACGACATATAACTGTTTTCTTCATTTCAGGAATGGCTTCCATCATATGTTCTAAATATTCCTGTAAAACACCTTCAAACAATTCATCCTGAAATTGAAGCTGATTCAAACATAATGTCATGGCTAACATAATACCTTTCTTTAAAAAATAAGGACTTTCATCTCCTGCTACATCTTCAAATTGACGAATAATATCTTTTAATTCATCAGATCCATTTAAAATAATATCATCATAAATATGATCAACACATTCAAAAATATGATTTTCTAACATATTTTTACACCTCCTGATTTTATTTTACAATATTTCCAAAATATTTATAGAATAACATATGTTTTTGATCTATTTTCTTCACTTTTTCGTCATTTTTTTGCAAGAATATTATCAAATATAGTCATTTTTTCTTTTATCCTGTCGAATTTTATATGAAAATCTATCACGCAAAAATCCTTGAAATAGCTATCAGTCAAACCAATTTCATCATCTTGTGTATAAAAATATGTATTGAGCCATAAAAAAATATCGAACAAAATTCTTTATCTTGTTCGATACCTTCATGTTAATGAAAAAGAAATCTTTTCCATGACTTTGTATTCAATTGGTGCCTGAGGTCGGACTCGAACCGACATGACATAGGTCGCAGCATTTTGAGTGCTGTGCGTATACCAGTTTCGCCACTCAGGCAAATCAAATTGCTTATTTATTATATTACATATCTTTTTAAAAATCAATAAAAATCGCAATTTATTTCATGATCATTATATATACCAATAGCCTGCAAATAACTATATATAATTGTTGGACCTACAAAACAAAAACCATGTTTTTTTAAATCTTTAGAGATTTGTATAGACAGATCATCACTTGATGGAACATCCTGTGATGTCTGATAATGATGTTGAACCGGTTGAAAATCAACATAAGACCATATAAAAGAATCAAAACTTCCATATTGTTTTTGAATTTCAAGAAAAGCTTTGGCATTCGTTATAATTGCCTTCATTTTTAAACGGTTCTTGATCAATCCTTCTGTTTGCATTAACTCATCATATTTTTTTGAATCATATAAGGCAATGCGATGATAATCAAAATGATCAAGAGCCTTATCATATAATTCTTCTT
Organism: Massilimicrobiota sp. An142; assembly: GCF_002160725.1. Classification (NCBI taxonomy): domain Bacteria; kingdom Bacillati; phylum Bacillota; class Erysipelotrichia; order Erysipelotrichales; family Erysipelotrichaceae; genus Massiliimicrobium; species Massilimicrobiota sp. An142. The sequence continues at coordinate 136,563 of NZ_NFLD01000001.1, forward strand.
TTTTTAAAATAATATCCCAGCTCAGTCCTGCCTGTAAACCTTCTAAAACTAACATTTTATATAATTGCGTTTCATCATGTTGAGGAATACCCCATATATGATCATGATAAGCGATTAAACGCTCATTATATGCCCATTGACACCTTTTCATACCATCACCGTTTCTTATTTTAACATATCTTTTCTAGTTTACATAGACATTTTTCACTTGTATAATAGCATTGGTGAACAAAATGAATGAATTATTTAAAAATGAAATGAAAACAATATTAAAAGATGAATATGATGATTTTATACAATCATTACAAAAGCCTCCTGTTAAAGCTTTTTATTTAAATCCTTTAAAAAAGGATTGTTTACATTATTTCAATCAGGATGCTATTTCTCCCCATCCAGTTGTACCAGATGGATATTATTTTGATTATGAAAAATACCCACTAGGAAAATCTCCTTTTTTCTCTTGTGGTTTGTATTATATTCAAGAACCAAGTGCCATGCTTGTTGCTCATTTTTTAGACATCCAAAAAGATGATTATGTATTAGATATGTGTGGTGCTCCAGGAGGAAAGAGCTGTGCAGTAGCTAGTCGATTAGGTCCTCAAGGTTTAATGATTACCAATGATATCAATACATTGCGAGCCAAAATTCTTTCTGAAAATATTGAAAGGTTTGGTTTAAAAAATACCATTGTAACCAATTGTGATCCTATTCAATTTACAAAAATTCTTCCTGAATTTTTTGATAAAATCATTTTAGATGCACCTTGTAGTGGTGAAGGAATGTTTAGAAAAGATGAACAAGCTATCACAACATGGTCTCCTGAAAAAGTACAGGAATGTGCCTATATTCAACGACAATTGATTGATCAGGCGATGCAATTATTAAAGCCTGGAGGGACACTGATTTATTCTACCTGTACATATAATACAAAAGAAAATGAAGAACAGATCAAATATATTCTTGAACGATATGATTGTTGTTTAAAGCCACTCAAAAGAAGTCATGGAATGGCTAATGGCATTGGACTAGATGGAGTTGTTCGTTTATATCCGCATCATTATCAGGGCGAGGGACATTTCATTGCCTGCATTCAAAAAAATGGTCAGTCTGTATCTAAAAAATACAAGCCTATGAAACCTCATATTTCTAAACAAAATCAAAAACTGGTTGATGAATTTTATCAGAAATATCTCAACATTCCTACTCCTGATTATCTTTATGACAATCATAATCATATTTATGCTCTCATGCCTCAATTCCCTGATTTACAAGGAATACGTGTTTTACGCAATGGACTTTATCTAGGGGAATGTAAGAAAAACAGATTTGAACCAAGTCTTGCTTTAGCTTTAACATTAACTCAAAAAGACGTCAAACAGTTTTATCGCTTTCATGAAAATGATGATGAAATCAAACAGTATTTGCATGGAGAAGCCATCCAGGGATCAAACCACAAAGGTTATGGTGTCATTTTTGTAGAAGATTATCCTCTTTCTTTTTATAAAGAAAGTCAAGGCTTAGCTAAAAACTTATATCCAAAGGGGTTAAGAAGATGAATCGTTATGAAACATTAAAAGACTATTTCTTTACACATATTGAAGAACAATGTCATGGTATTTATAAGCAAAAAGCTTTACTACACAGCATTCAAGTCTCTACTTTATGTCAGAAACTTGCCTTAGAACATCACTTAGATGTTGAACTTGCAGGCATCATTGGATTATTTCATGACTACATTCAATTCACTCAACATTCCTCATTCCAGCATGGTCTAAGATGTAGTGAATGGATCAGTAGTATTTTAAGTGAATTTCAGGATGATGAAAAAGCTATTATTCAACAAGCCATTGCTAGACATAGTGAAAAAGATAAAGTTGATGATGCATATAGTGAGATTCTTAAAGACGCTGATGTCTTAGCTCAATACTTTGCTGAAACAGATATTGTTTTATCAGACGAAGGAAAAAAAAGACTTAAAAAATATCTCCCAGAAAAAATCTAGGAGATATTTTTTATTTCAACATATTTTCTAAAGTTTCATAAGGAACAAATCCTAATTGACGATTGACAGCTTGTCCTTTTTTAAAAGTTATCAATGTTGGAATAGATTGTACACCAAATTGCATTGCAAGAGAAGGTTCCTGATCTACATCTACTTTCACAACTTTGACTTCAGGATGTTCCTGTGCCAATTTATCAATACTTGGAGCTAACATTTTGCATGGTCCACACCAGTTTGCAAAAAAATCTACAAAAACAACATCATTTTGAGCAATAACATTTTCAAATTCCTGACTGTTAACATGTAAAACTTCTGACATAAAATGCCCTCCTTTATTTTATTATAGTTTTCTTTTTTTGATTACATACAGAGTTTAACATAGACTTCTTATTTTTACAACGAATGTGCTTAAAAAGAAAAAGGTCTGACGACCTTAATCCATTTCAATAGCTCCTGTATACAATTGATAATATTTACCTTTTTGTTTCATCAATGTTTCATGGTTACCTCTTTCAATGATATGACCATGTTCAAGAACCATAATACAATCACTATTTTTAATTGTAGATAATCTATGAGCAATAACTAATGTTGTTCTTCCTTCCATTAATCCATCCATACCCTTTTGAACAAGAGTTTCTGTTCTTGTATCAATAGATGAAGTAGCTTCATCTAAGATTAAAGCAGGAGGATTCGCAACAGCAGCACGAGCAATCGCAATTAATTGTCGTTGCCCTTGAGAAAGATTCGCTCCATCTCCAGTTAACATTGTATCATAACCATCAGGTAGATGTTTGATAAAAGCATCTGCATTAGCAAGTTTAGCAGCTTCAATACATTCTTCATCAGTCGCATCTAAACGTCCATAGCGAATGTTATCCATAACAGTTCCTGTAAATAAGTGTGTATCTTGCAATACGACACCTAATGAGCGACGTAAATCATCTTTCTTAATTAATTTGATATCAATACCATCATAAGTAATCGTTCCACTTTGAATATCATAAAAACGATTAATTAAGTTTGTAATAGTTGTTTTACCGGCACCAGTTGCTCCAACAAAAGCAATTTTTTCACCAGGATTAGCAAATACATCAATATCATGTAAAACCATATGATCATCAAAATAACCAAAGTTGACATTTTCTAATTTCAAGTCACCTTTCATTTCAACCAATTCTACTTCACCGTTTGCTCTTGGATGACGCCATGCCCAATGTCCTGTACGTTTATCAGTTTCCACCATTTTCCCATCAACAAATTCTACACGACATAATGTCACGATACCTTCATCTACTTCTTTTTCCTGATCTAGCAATTCAAAAATACGTTTCGCTCCAGCTTGTGCCATAGCGATAGAATTGATTTGCATAGACACTTGTCCAATTGGGTTATTAAAACTTCTATTCAATGTCATAAATGCAACAAGTGTTCCAATTGTTAATGAAGAATCAAAACCAGATAATGCCAAAACAGCTCCAATCACCGCACATAAAATATATGACATATTTCCTGCCTGAATGGTAACTGGCATTAAAACATTGGCAAATTTATTAGCTTGATATGAACTTTGACGTAATTCTTCGTTAATATCTCTAAAACCTTCAATAGCTTTTTCTTCATGGTTAAACACTTTAACAACTTTTTGTCCAGAAATCATTTCTTCAATATAACCATTGACTTTTCCTAATGTTTCTTGTTGTTTAATAAAATATTTTGCTGAACGTCTTCCAATAGAACGTGAAATAAAGAGAATAATACAAACCATAATGACACTGATTAATGTTAAAGTCACATTTAACATTAACATTGATATAAGAACAGTCATAATTGTAATAGCACTTGAAGTAAACTGTGGAATAGATTGACTAATTAATTGTCTTAAAGTATCAATGTCATTTGTATAAACAGACATAATATCTCCGTGAGTTGTTCTATCAAAATAACGAATTGGTAATGATTCCATGTGTTCAAACATTTCTACACGTAAATCACGCAAGAAACCTTGTGTAACAGTAACCATAATACGGTTATAGGTATAAGCAAAAACAATTCCTGCCAAAAAGAAACAAGCCATAACAGAAAGAGCAGAAAACAATCCAGAAAAATCAGGAGAAGGCTGCCCTATTAAAGGCATAATATAATCATCAATTAATCTTTGTTGGAATACCTGGCCCTGTACACTACAAATGGCCTGTCCAATAATACATATTAAAACAATAACTATAGCCAAACCATAACGTTTAAAGACTTTCTTTAAAAGACGTGCTAAAACATTTTGTTTTTTCATATTATGCTTCCTCCTTTCCTTTTGTCTGTGTTTCATAGATTGTACGATAAATACCACTTGTTTTTAATAAATTTTCATGTGTATCAAAATCATCAATAACACCATCATTTAATACAATAATACGATCTGCATTTTGCACACTTGATACACGCTGTGAAATAATAATTTTTGTCGTATCTGGAATACGTTCTTCAAATGATTTTTGAATACTTGCATCAGTCGCAGTATCAACAGCACTTGTTGAATCATCCAGAATTAATATTTTTGGTTTCTTTAACAATGCTCTGGCAATACATAAACGTTGTTTTTGTCCACCAGAAACATTTGTTCCACCTTGTTCAATATAAGTATTATACTTATCAGGGAAATCTTGAATAAAATCATCAGCACAAGCCAGACGACATGCTTCCTGACATTCTTCTAAAGTCGCATTTTCATTTCCCCATCTTAAGTTCTGTAAAATAGTTCCACTGAATAAGACATTGTTTTGTAAAACAACAGCTACTTCATTTCTTAATACTTCCAAATCATATTTTCTAACGTCTTCACCACCAACAATAACACTTCCTCGATCAACATCATAAAGACGACTGATTAAGCTGACAAGTGTACTCTTAGCACTTCCAGTTCCACCAATAATTCCAATTGTTTCACCAGAGTGAATGTGGATATCAATATCTCTAAGTACTGGTTCACCTGTTCCATGTTTATAAGAAAAAGTCACATGATCAAAAGTGACAGATCCACTTTTCACTGTTTTTAAGGCATTTTCAGGAGAAACCAAATCTGATTTTTCATTTAAAACTTCGGCAATACGTCTTGCTGAAGCAAATGACATTGTGATCATAACAAATGCCATAGATAACATCATTAATGACATCAAAATATTCATGATATAACTAAATAATGTCGTCAATTCTCCTGTTGTTAGAGTTCCACCAACAACACTCTTTGCTCCTAACCATGATAAAAGTAAAATACATCCATAAACAGCTGTCATCATAGCAGGGTTGTTTAAAGCCAATACAGATTCAGCCTTTACAAATAAACGATAGATATTTTGTGCAGCTCTTTTAAATTTTTCATTTTCATATTTTTCTCTGACGAATGATTTGACAACACGAATAGCGACAACATTTTCTTGAACACTTTCATTTAAATCATCATATTTAGGAAAGACCTGATTAAAATAACGTGTCGCTGTAATCATGATAAATCCTAAAACAATAATTAAGAATCCCATTGCTCCAACAAAAATCAAACTTAATTCATGATTAATCATAAAAGCCATTGTCAGGGCACAAATTAAGTTCATTGGTGCACGAATACACATACGAATAATCATCTGATAAGCCATCTGAACATTCGTCACATCTGTTGTTAAACGTGTAACAAGTCCAGCAGTACTATATTTATCTATATTAGAGAATGAAAATGATTGAATATTTGTATACATTCCATCTCTTAAGTTAGCAGCAAATCCTGTTGAAGCCTTTGCGGCATATTTCCCAGCTAAAAAACCAGTTGATAAAGTTCCAATTGCAATAATAAACATGATAAATCCATATTTATATACAGCATTAATATTTCCAGCTTCAATTCCTAAATCAATAATTCTTGCCATTAACAAAGGAATCAAAATCTCCAAAATAACTTCGACGATAACAAAAAACATTGTTAAAAAAGAATCTTTTTTATATTGTTTGATTTGTTTCATCAATGTTTTAATAACCATATAACCACCCCTTCTTTAAAGATTTGTAACCAACACGATTGCTAATCTGTAGATTCCTGTTCATTTTTAGACATATTTTGAATCATATGATCCGCAACATCTATAAATGTTTCAATTTGTTGAGTTGTTAAACCATCAGTTAATTTATCATGAAGTTGCATCATAGCCTGATTAATCCATTCATGAATCTCTAAACTTTTTTTGGTTAAAACAATTTTTTTCAAACGTCCATCATAATCTACAGGAACACGTTCAATCAACCCCCTCTTATTCATCAAGGTCAGCATTTCAGAAGTCGTTGAACGATTAATAGAAAATTCCTCTTCAATATCCTTTTGAAAAGTATCTTTACCTTCACTGTCTCTTAATTGAACAAAACCAATGATCCAGGTTTGCATCATTGTCGCTCTATCATGTTGGGGTCCCAAATGTTTATCCATATTTCTTTTCATTAAATTACTTAATGTTTTAATACGATATCCAATTGGATCTCTAAACATCGTACCACCTCCATTGTTCGGTTACGAACAGTATTATAATACACATTTTTTTGAATGTAAAGCATTAATATATAAGAAGTTCAGTATTTTTAAAATGATCACTCAAAACAAAATATAAAAAAAGGAAATTGACACTTCATAGTCAATTTCCATATGAAACATTTAAATTGAAACGTTTACTGTTTTTCCATCTGGTCCAGGTGTTTCATTTAAATAATTTGCAATTTTTTCTCTTGTTTCCTGATTGCTGACAACACAGGCAGACACTTTTGATGCTTTTCCTTCAACCAAAGCACCAGCAAAACCAGCACATCCTGGATAACCACAACCACCACAATTGGCACCTGGCAACATTTCTGTAACATCGCTGATACGGTTATCTTCTTCAACACGAAGATATTGATTCGCTATACCTAAAACACATCCAAGTACAGCTCCAATAACAAGCAATGCTAAAATAGCACTAATTTGCATCTTTGACTTCCTCCTTATGATGAGCACTGTGATGAGAACAAGCAATGTTATTGCATCCTACACATTCACTCATATCTTCACACCCTTCTGGTTTTGGTGTGTGTTTATTTAATAAATATGTTCCAATAAAGATGGCTATTAAAATAACTAGCCAAATAATTGCCCAAATAGTCATTAAACAAGACCTGCGATTCCGGCAATAGCACATGCCATAATACCAGCAGTAATTAATGCAATTGGTGTTCCTTTAAAGCTTTCAGGAACATTTGCAATGTCTAATCTTTCACGAATTGTCGCAAAAACATAAATAACAATTGTAAATCCAATTGGTACTGCAAGACCTGCAACCATAGCTTCAATCAATGTATAACCAGCACTGATATTATCTAATGCTACACCTAATACAGCACAGTTTGTTGTAATCAAAGGTAAATAGACACCCATTGATTTATAAATTTCTGGACTTGTCTTTTTCAAGAACATTTCAACAAATTGTACTAAAGACGCAATAACCAAGATAAATGTAATTAAATCCAAATAAGTAATATTTAATGGAGTTAATACATAATAGTATAAAAGATATGTGATAATTGATGCTAAGAAGATGACAAATGTCACAGCATATCCCATGTTCAAAGCATTTTTAGGTTTCTTAGAAACACCTAATAATGGACAAATAGCATAAAACTTACTTAATACAACGTTATTAACAAACGTTAAACCTACAAATAAACTTACTAATTCCATAAACTATTTGACCTCCGCTTTCTTTGCTTTATTAGCTTTTCTTACTTTTAAGAATTGAATAAACGCAAGAATTGTTCCTAAAGTAATGAAGGCTCCAGCAGGTTGAGTAAACAAGCTGATTGCATAATCACTAAAGAAACTAAATTGGAAAATAATCTGACTTGCATCAAATGGATTATATAATGATAAACCACCTGTTCCAATTAATTCTCTAAAGAATGAAATAATTACAACTGCAAATGTATATCCAAGCCCCATTCCTAAAGCATCTAAAATAGAGTCAACAACACCATTTTTAGAAGCAAAGCTTTCTGCTCTTCCTAAAATAATACAGTTGACAACAATTAAAGGAATGAAAACACCTAATGATTCATACAAAGCAGGTGTATATGCATTCATAAGCATTTGAACACATTTAACAAGTGTTGCAATAATAACAATAAATACAGGTATTCTAATTTCGTTAGGAATGATTTTTCTTAATAAAGAAATAATAAAGTTACTCATTAACAAAACACAAATAACAGCCATTCCCATACCAATTGCATTTGTTAATGAAGTTGTAATTGCTAGGGATGAACATAGACCTAACAATAAAACAAAGATTGGATTTTCAGCAATTAATCCTTTTTTAAATATATCAAATTTCTTCATCTATGTTCCCTCCTTACTTATAGTTTTCATTGTAATGTTGTGTTGCTTGTTCAATTCCTTCAACAACAGCTGTTGAAGAAATGGTAGCACCAGAAATTGTATCAATAGAATCACCAATGTTCTTACCTACAACACTACTAATAAATGCTTCGCCAGCAACTTGATCACCAATACCTTTTGTTTCAGTACTGCAATCAATAATCTGTAATCCTTTATATGTTCCATCTTTATCTAAAGCAATCAAAGCTTTAACTTCTCCACCATATCCTTGAGCAGCAGTTTCATAAATATATCCTACAGCACTTCCACCTTTATCGGCTTCATATACTGAAACCAAAGCAGGATAATCACTTAAAGAAACATCTAAAGCTTTAAATTCTTCACCACTAGAATAAATTTTGACTAAATTTTCCTTAACACTGGCAATTTTTTGTTCTTGAATAATGGGATCTGTCATGCCATTAACAAATGACAAAGCGCCTCCAGCTAAGCCAGCCACAATTGCAAGGAAAACAGTTAATTTAACAATATTTTTCATCTTATTTCCCTCCTACTTTGTTTGATCAATAGCTTCCTGAATAGCATTGACAATTCCTTTTGTTGTAACTGTTGCTCCTGTTGATGTATCAATTCCAGAAACATCAGCCCATTTAGTTTCGCCATTTAAAACATTATCATGGAAAGTTTTCGCTTTTTCATTTAAACTTCCACCAGCACCTGATTCAATTAAATCTTTTCCAAATCCACCTGTTTCTCCAGCGTATTCAACAACTTCTACTTTTGTGACAGTTTCATTTGCTTTATTCACAGAAACTTTAACTGTCATTGGATTAGCATCTCCACCGAATCCTTTTGCTGTTAAAGTATATGTATAAGTATCACCATCAACAACCGGTGCTTTTTGAGCTTGTTCAATCGCACCTTTTATAGCATTAACAATTCCTTTTGAAGTGACTGTCGCACCTGTTGATGTATCAATACCATCAACATCACTTGTAGAAAGACTACCATTTAACACTTGATCATAGAAAGTTTTGGCTTTTTCATTTAAATTTCCACCTGTTCCTGATTCGATTAAATCTTTTCCGTATCCACCTGTTTCACCAGCGTATTCAAGAACTTTAACAGATTCAACTGTATCACCATCAATTTTAACTGCCACTTTCATTGGATTAGCACTTCCACCAAATCCATTAACTTGCATGACATATCCATCATCAGTTGTTTCAAGATATGTCCATTGAACTTTATTAGCTTCTTCTTCAGCCTTTTTCTTTTCTTCTTCCTCTTTTGCTTTTTGAGCTTCTAATGCTTCTTGTTCAGCTGCAGCAACATCATTTTTAATACCTGTGCTGATACCAAAGACACATGCAACAGCTACAACTAAGCTAATACCAATAGCAGCCCATTGTTTACCAACATTTTGGTCAGTTCTACCTAAAACAAATGAGTCAATTAATGGTGTTAACATATTCATCATTAAAATTGAGAATAATACACCTTCAGGATAATTCGCTTTTAAACGAATAATCATTGTTAAAAATCCTAAACAAATACCATAAATAATCTTTCCTAACGGACTAGATGGTGATGTAACTGGGTCCGTTGCCATAAAGACAGCCCCAAACATTGCTCCACCTAAACAGAAATGAATTAATGGATAACTTATAGGATCTAATCCATTCACTAAAGCAAACACTTCAGCTAAAACTAAGATTGTTCCCATATAAGCAACTGGAATTCTCGCATCATAAACTTTTCTGATAGCTAATATAATTCCAACAATGAAAATCAATACAATACAAGTTTCTCCTAAAGCACCAGTATGATTACCGAAGAATAAATCACCTAAAGTATAAGAGAAGCTTTCTCCACCTAGCCATGAAGTTCCAGCCAACATTGTTGTTGGTGTTGCTTTTGTTGCAATATCAATACCATTTACAGTATCAGGAATATTTGCAATCAGTTCTGCACCATAAGCCAAATGTACAACAACACGACCAACTAAAGCTGGATTGAAGATATTGTGTCCAAAACCACCATAAACCAATTTACCAAAGAATATAGCAATAAATGAACCAATAGCTGTCACATATAAAGGTGTTCCAGCTGGCAATGTTAATGTAAAGATAATAGCTGTTACCCATGCAAAACTATTTTTCAAATAAGTGAGAACTTTTTCTTTATGAATAAGTGCCCATACAGCTTCAGTTGCAATCGCAACAACTAAAGAAACAATATACATCAATGCAACATGCATCAATGGATCATTTGTTGTAAAGTTATAGTAATAATAATATAAAGAATAAGCAACTAGCACCAAAAGACCAATTGTCAAATCTCTCATAATACGATGTGTAGAGAGCTTTTGTCTATAATTTGGTGATGTTCTTTGTAAAGTAATTTTCATTAATCTTCACCCTCCCTACGCATTCTTTTTTCTTTGTGCTAACTGGTAACGACGTTTTGCTTTTGCGACCATATCTGTCACTTCAATCTTACTTGGACAAATATATGTACACATACCACATTCAACACAACGAGATGTATCTAATTTTTCAATAAGTTCAACATTGGCTGCCTTTTCTGCCTGCATAATACGTACAGGTTGCAAATGCATTGGACAGTGCAATGTACATTCACCACATTTTAAACATGGTAATGGTTGAATATTTTCTTTTTTCATAACTGTAATGGCATTGTTATGAGAATAGATTACAAATGTATCATTCATAACAGATTTTCCCATCATTGGTCCACCACCAACTAAGAATCCATCACAATCTTCATCAATATATCCACCAATTTTTTCAACAATATAATTAACTGGTGTTCCAATTGCGACATCAACATTTTGTGGTTCTTTCAAACCATTTCCAGAGAATGTCACAACACGACGTGTAATTGCTTCACCTTGACGAATTCCTTTAGAAACAGCAATTGCTGTTGATGAGTTATTGACAATAACACCTATTTCAGCAGGTAAACGATCATATTCCTTTTTAAAGACTGTACGAATCAATACTCTTTCCCATCCCATAGGATAGCGATCAGGAACTTCACGTGGTTCGATGTTATCATAGTTTTTAGCTTCTTCTACTAAGAGTTCCATTAAATCAGGTTTATGTTCCTTAATAGCAATAATGGCTTTTTTAGCTCCCGCAGCTTGAATTAAATAATGTGTCCCATCAAAAAGTGCTTTAATATCTCTTTTCATAGCGACATGATCACTTGTTAAGAATGGTTCACATTCTACACCATTAATTAAAATTGTTTCAATGTTTTGAACATTTTCATATTTAACATATGTTGGGAATCCAGAACCACCTAATCCAACAATTCCCAATTCTTTAATGGCTTTAATAATATCTTCCTGACTCATATGATCAGGATCACTGACTTCATATGCTTTTACTCTTTCATCTTTATGATCATTTTCAATCACAATATGATTTTGTAAACGCTTTGAAGCATGCATACGTTTTTCTATTCCCTTAACTGTTCCAGAAACTGGAGAATAAATTGGAACGTACATACTTTTACGTGTTGCCAATTTTGTTCCAATGCAGACATGATCTCCTTCTTTAACATGAACATCAAAATCTGTTGCAACTCCTAAAACAAGGGGAACATAAATAACGTCAGGTGTTTCGATAGTCAAAATAGGTTTATCTTTAGTTAAGCCTTTTTGGCCATCTAACTTTACTTTTCCTTTTCCAGATAAAATTGACATTATATCCCTCCATATCTTTAAAATACTAGTATAGTATAGCATTTTTTTATGTATTTGGAAATAGAATTATATCCTATGTTCACAAAATGTTCACAAAAAAAAGTTTCCCATAAAAGGAAACTATTTTCTAATCAGACTAACCACTGTATCAAATTTGGCAGAATATGGATATGTATCTATAGGAATGATCTTTTCTATACGATAATATTTATCCAATTCTTCTAAATCTTTCGCTAAAGAAGATGGGTGATCACTGACATATATAATATGTTTTATTTTTGATAAGATAAAACTTTGTTTAAAAGCATCACTTAATTCAGAACTTCTTACAATCACTTCATCAAAATGATTCTTCTTGCATTGTTGAATACATGCTTCATGAACATTTTGACAAATCCATTGAACATTATCTTTAACCAAGAATTTTGCATTTTCTTTTGCATCATGAATATGATAATTCTTTTCATCAACAGCAACAATATTTTGTTTTAAAGAAAGTTCTAATAAACCTATTCCACAATTCAATGATAAAATCTTTGAATCTTCAGATAATAAAGAACGAATTGTATCAAGTTTTATTTTTTCCATTTGAGGATAAACAGGAAATTCAGATTTTATCGAATATAAATACTTCTGATCAAAACAATGGAATGGCAAATAAGATTGTCCATAAGCCTTTTTATATCCTTGCATTTCAAATTGCTGATATCGTGTTGTATTGATTGTATACCAGATACTTTTCACTTCAGGAATTTGACTAATATCATTGATGACTTCCTGTTTCATGCCATCCTGTCCAGTCACAAATAAAACTTGAATTTGTCCATCAATATTTCGCATACGCATAAAGCGTAAACCTTTTTTAACTTTATCGTTATAATCTCTGACATGATGTTCATTTAAAATATCTTCAATTTTTTGAATACATGTATTGATCAAGGAATCTTGCATTGAACATTGATTCATTAAAGTTAAATATTTTGTTTCACGCTGAAAAATTCCAGCATGTACTTTTCCTTTAAAATATGTTATAGGCAAAGACACAACTTGACGATAATGTAAAGTTTCAGGTGCTTTTATTGTTTTTTGAATAGGTAAACGTTCTACATCAAAATGTGTGTATTTCTTTAAGGCATCTTTCAATAATCCTTTTTTAAATGATAAATGTTTTGAATATTCAAGCGTTGTTAAAGCGCAGCCTTGACAATTTGTGTACTCTTTACAAACCGATGGTTGTCGATATGGTGACTTTTGAATATATCTGACAACTTTTCCCTTTGTAAATTGACGTGTTCTTTCAATGATTTCAACATCTACAATTTCACCTGGCAAAGCATCTTGAATAAAGCATATCTTTTTTTCAATATACCCTATTCCTTCACCATTAATTCCCAATTTCTTTATTTCTACTCTTTCTTTTCTCATCAGAGATCCTCCTGAAATATAATATATTTGTAATATACATGCCAACATAGAAAAATTCGGCAGTCCAGTTAAAAACAAACAAAACAATCACAATAGAAGCCAATGGTCCATATACGGACTGATAATCAGCAATTTGAAAATAAAAACTCAATGCATAGTATAATATCAATAGTAATACACTGGCAACCAATGCCCCTTGAAAAGCATCGCTATAATGAATTTTCATTCTTGGTACAATCATATAAATGCCCGTCAAACAAAAACAAATCAAAGCATATAATAAAATATGACGAATACCCGCATAAGAATATAAAAAATTAAAAATATACGCTAAAGGGCCAATTGCTGTGATTGCGATGACACCAATCAATAACAATAACAGATAAATTGTTACTTTAATTGTATATATATAATACCCTAAAATAGTTTCTTCTGTTTCTGGGTGATACATACGTTTACTAATTTCATATATGTTACCAACACCTCTTGATACTGTATAAATAGATACAAGGATTGTGACAAAGGCAACAGTATTAAAAGAACGTGACTGTAAAATATCTATCAGCATTTGTGCATATTCTTTGACTACAAATTGTTCAATGATATTCTGTAAAATAGTCATATCAATATTAAACAGTGATGTTCCTATTGCAATCAATGTAAATGCTGGTATTAACAGCAACAGAAGATAAAAAGATAAGGCCGCAGCTGCATACGATGGTATAGCAGTACGATAATCATCATATATAATTGTACATCGCTCATAGAATTCTCTCATAAATGGCCTCCCACCAATAAGAGAGGAAAAACATTAACTTTGTTTTTCCTCCCCTTTCTCGTCTTCATTTTCAAATCCCTTTTTTAAATGCAACAATACAATTCTATTCTTATCAATTTCTTTGATTGTAAATATAACCGAATCAATAATGATTTCCTGATTGATTTCAGGACTTCCATTACACTGTCCTAAAACCAAACCACCAATAGACTCAAAATCTTCTGAATCAAATGATGTTTCACAAACATCATTAACCTCATCAATATTCAAACTTCCATCAATGAGATATTCACCTTGACCCAAATCAACAATGGACTGTTCAACTTCATCATATTCATCATCAATTTCGCCAACGATTTCTTCTACAATATCTTCTAAAGTTACAATTCCACTCATGACACCATATTCGTCTAATACGACCGCTAATGACACATGATCTTTTCGCATAGCTTCAAAAACATCAGAAATCTGATTGAATTCATAAACAAAATAAGTATCACGCATGATTTTTGTTACATCAAAATCTTCACGGTGAACATCATATAAAAACAAGTCTTTAATATATAATACACCTATAATTTCATCATATGAATCATTATGAACAGGTAATCTTGAAAATTGAGATTCTCTAAAAGCTAAAATGATTTCATCATAAGTCGTATCATCAGAAATACTTTCAACATGAATTCTTGGGGTCATGACTTCTTTAATTTCAGTATCACCAAATTCAAACACATTATGAATCATTTCTTTTTCTTCATCTTCCAAAACGCCTTCTTCATGAGAAACAGTAACGATGGTTTTTAAATCTTCTTCTGTCATTGTTGGACCTTTGTTAGCATCGCCACCAAAAAGACGAACAAAAAAGCCTGAAACAATATTTAAAATAGCCACAACAGGAGTAAAGATAATAACGATAAACTTAATGAAACGACATACTCCAAAAGCAATAGATTCAGCATTTTGCGTAGCTAGAGATTTAGGCGTAATCTCACCAAAAATTAATATAATTAAAGTCACAACACCTGTGGCAAGTGCAACACCCGTTCCTTCATTACCTAAAATACTAATCACAAAAGATGTCGTTAAAGAAGAAGCAGCAATATTAACTAAATTGTTTCCTACCAATATCGAGCTTAATAAACGTGTCTGATCTTCTAATAATGACCGAATGAGAATCGCTTTCCTATTATTTTCCTCTGCCAATGTCTTTACTCTTATTTTATTGATTGACATAAATGCTGTTTCACTCATTGAAAAAAGAGCCGATAATGAAATAAGCACAATAAAAGTAAAAATCATGACTATCTGACTCGAGTCCATTTTGATACATATCTCCTTCTCATCACATAAATTTCCTAAATATTACTATAAAACCATTGAATTGTCAAACGACCTCTACTTTATAGTATAATATCATTTTTAAAATTATCAATAAAATCCATCTTAAGATTTATTTTTATCTTTCATCTCTAACCACTGCATCCATTCACGATGTTGTTTACGTTTTTGTACAAGAAAAAGAATAGGAAAAACAATACTGCTAACTGCAATCATCCCTAAAAAAGACATTATTAATGTTTGGTTAATCATTTCCATCTATTTTCACACTCCATTTTTATTATAACAAAAAAAGTACACCCATGACAGATGTACTTTGTGAATTATTATAATAAAGATTGATATAATGCTTTAATTTCTTCAACACTTGTATCTCTAGGATTTCCTGGACAACATGCATCAGCTAAAGCTGATTCACTTAAGAAGTCTAAATCTTCAACTTTCACAATATCTTTAAGATCAGCTGGGATACCAACATCTTGTGATAATTGTTTAACAGCATTGATTGCAGCCTGACGATATTCATCTTGGCTCATACCTGTTGTATCAACACCCATTGCTTCAGCAATATCTTTATATTTTTCACCAGTATATGGTGCATTGTATGCCATAACTGTTGGTAAAATAATCGCATTAGCCACACCATGAGGTGTATCATATAATGCCCCAAGAGGATGTGCCATACTATGAACCAATCCTAAACCAACATTAGAGAATCCCATACCTGCGATATATTGACCTAAAGCCATACCTTCTCTACCTTCTGGTGTATTTTCAACAGCTCCTCTTAAGTTTTTCGCAATGATTTCGATTGCTTTTAAATGGAACATATCACTCATTTCCCATGCTCCTTTAGTAATATATCCTTCAATCGCATGAGTCAATGCATCCATACCTGTTGCAGCAGTTAAACCTTTAGGCATGCTTGCCATCATATCAGGATCAACAAAAGCAACAACTGGAATATCATGAACATCTACACATACCATTTTTCTATCTTTTTGTGCATCAGTAATAACATAATTGATAGTGACTTCAGCTGCTGTTCCTGCTGTTGTAGGTACTGCAAAGATTGGTGTACATGGATTTTTAGTATCAGCAACACCTTCTAAGCTTCTTACATCTTCAAATTCTGGATTACGATCAATAATTCCAATCGCTTTAGCAGTATCCATTGATGATCCACCACCAATAGCTATAATATAATCAGCTTTTGCATTATGCAATGCTTCTACACCATGTTGTACATTTTCAATTGTTGGATTAGCTTTAATATCTGAATAAATTTCATAAACCAATCCTGCTTCGTCTAATAAATCTGTTACTTTTTTTGTAACCCCAAATTGAATTAAATCCGGATCAGAACAAACCAATGCTTTTTGAAAACCTCTTGCTTTTGCTTCAGTAACAATTTCATTGATTGCTCCTTTTCCATGATAGCTTGTTTCATTTAATACAAATCTGTTTGCCATTTTTATTACATCTCCTTTATTTTGCTGATTCTATTTTAACATTCTTGTGAAAATAAAAACAAGTGACAAATGAAAGCGTTTGTCACTTTACTTCATAAAACATTTTCACAGGAATTCTATATTGATATGAACTCCACTTTCATAACCTATTAACATGTCTCATATAGGCTCATCAAAACTATAAATCAGACAACAATTGTTCTAATTTAGGAGGTAAAGCCTGAATTAATAAATCAGCCATTTCTTCAGGTGTCTTATTCATTCCTGAAATCGCCCATTCCACTGTCATTGTGATAGAACCATGACAGTACATTTCTAATAAAAACATAATATCCGTAGGAATATTTCCTATTTTTTTATAAATAATATTCTGATAAAACTCTAAAATACATTGATAATCATAATTTTCGACATTATTATAATCCTTAGATTGAAACGCCTGCATAAAAAAGATTTTATCATTCAGTAAAAAAGTAAATTTCTTAATCAGTCCTTCTCTCAGTGTTGAAGAATTGCCAATCTGTCGAAATGATTTATCAGCCAGTTTTTCAAAATACCAATTAACCAAATCGTATTTATCTTTAAAATAGCGGTAAAAAGTTTGTCTTGTCATTCCACTATGTTTCACAATATCTGTAACAGTCATTTTATCTAATGACTGTTTTGCCATTAAATCTTTAATACTTTGTGCAAAAAGATAGCGTGTTGAATCGTGTTCGTTCATAATGACCACCTCTTTTTTATTATAAAAGAAACAAGACTTTGAAACAAGCCCAAACATTCACACAATCTTCTTATTGTCATATGTCCTGAAATTTGTTAGAATATGAACATTAGGAGGCATCAAACATGAATTTTATAAAGAAGTTTTCAAAAGAAATTAGTGTCTTTGGATTAGTACTTTTGATATTCTTAGGACTCTTTATATATCGTCAGGCAACATTTAAAGATTATAAGACAGTATCAGAAAGTCGATTAACTCAAATGATAGAAGATAAAAAAGATTTTGTCGTTGTATTAGGAGATTCAACTGATTCTACAATGGTCAGTTATCAAGACATCATGACGACATATACAACCAAAAATCGTTCTACACCTTTTTATTATCTAGATACATCTGAAGTTGATAATATTGACAGTTATGTAGAAAAAACATTTGATACAAATGTAACTTATCCAGCAACTCTTATTATTAAAGATGGAAAGATGACTGCCAAAAAAGAAGGATACAATCAATATTATTCTTTATATGATTTCGTTAAAGAAAATTTCGAATAAAAAATAAACAATATTATAAAATGAAGTTGACACTATTTTAACCAGAAGTGATATTCTCTTCTGGTTTTTATTATTGTATTCTCACTGACCATGACAATGACAAACTTGAGATATGACTTTTTACCTTTTATTTTTCATACAAAAATATTTTGTCTCTTATCTCATATATAGAAAAAAGAGGAGCATATTTATATACTCCTCAAAAATCATCAAACTCTTAACTCCATCATATTTTTCAATGGAATTTTTATTTCTTATAAATTCTTTCAACACGTTCACTCACTAAACACACAATTTCATATGGGATTGTTGACAATTCCTTAGCCATACGAGCCAGTGTTATATGTTCACCAAAAATTTCCACACGATCATGTAAATGAACATTCTGATCGACCTTAACCATCATTTGATCCATACAAACTCTACCAACAATTGGATAATAATGTCCCTCTATATAAACTTCTCTACCCTGATTCGCACGAATCAATCCATCAGCATATCCAATAGGTAATGTGGCTATATACTCATCTTCTAAAGCTGTATATGTGAGTCCATAGCCAATGCGTTCACCCTTCTTAACCTGTTTTATCATTGAAACACGTGTATATAAAGACATCACCTGTTTGAGTGCTTGACATTCTTCACCAGATGGATCAACGCCATACATAGCTATACCAATACGTGCCAAATTAGAGCGGTCATCTTGATGATACATCATAGCAGCTGAATTTTGGCAATGGATATATCGAAAAGAATGTTGACCAATAATATCATAAAACATCTGAATTTGCTGTTCATAAGCATCATTTTGCATCTCATCATCAGCAGTTGCAAAATGCGTAAAAACGCCATCAACCTGAAACATAGAATTTTGACAACAAGCCAAAATGTCCTCAAATTCTGCTTTTGATTTCAAACCAATACGATTCATTCCAGTATCTATTTTAATATGAACTTTCACAGGTTTATGATGATGATAAAGCTTTTGAATTTCAGCCATATATTCCTTTGAAAATAGCGATAAAGTAATATCATAATGAATAACCAAATCCAAATCTTCAATAGGAATAGCACCTAAAACAAGTATATCCTGTTGAATCCCAATCTTTCTTAAATCAATAGCTTCTTTCAGTGTTGCAACACCAAACATTGAAATATGTGGATTATCCTTTAAAATATTGGCAACCTGCTGATAACCGTGTCCATAAGCGTTAGCCTTAATGATGGCCATAAGCGGTTTACGTACTTTTTGATATAATGTTTCAACATTATCCTGTAAATAATCTAGACGAATGCAGGCATAGGTATCACGATAATGTATCACATTTTCACCCCTTTTCATTGTTTTAGTATAATCCATCATACTCTTTTTTTCAAGAAAAAATAGGGTTTTCCCCTATTTCACTTGTGATGATTGCATACTTGATAAAACAGCGAGTTTTTCTTGTGATGTTAAATCATTAGAATAAAGAGAACAAACAACCCCTGATGAAATATATGTCATTTGCTGATCATTTTCAAAAGCTACTCCATCAATCATATCTATCATATTGCCATCAATACTTTCAATTTGTAAATCATCATTTTCTTTTGATGTTTTTTCAACGATAGTAAATGATTTTTCACCAGTAAATTTTAAAATATGATTAATTTCATCATCAATTGTAGATACTTTTTCATTTTCTAGTGTTGATCCCATTAAAGAGACTGGATAAAGTGGTAATGATGCTGCCACACTATCTGTGTATTCTGTTTTTGTTTCTTTAATGATATTGTTTTGTAAAAAGCTATCTTTTTTCATATCCTGATTCATTTCAAAAGATGTGACTTCAACTTTAATAACTTCTGTTCCATCCTGATCAAACACACTAATATATACTGGTTTTAAAGATTTATCAAACTTCACTTCCTGACTTTTAACACGTTCATCATTTTCATAAGTCATTTCACCTTGAACCAGATATCCATCTTTTACTTTTTCAGATTTATTATCTTTTAAAAATGATACAAGTGATTGATAGATGTATGGTTTAGGTGAATTATGAGGCCATTCGCTTTGAAATTGAAAAGCCTGATTCAGTGATGGCGTTAAGACAAACACACCTTCATCATTTCTAACAATCACTTGTGATTGATTTAATGATTTATCGTAAAGCTCAACTTTATAATAATCTTTTTTATCAATACGTGCATAAGTTGATGTGACCTGATAAGATTTTAATTCATCATTCTCTAACATCTCCATATTTCCTACAAGTTGATAACTTTGACATCGATTTGCTTCTTCAATCAAATCATTAAGTGATGTAGATTTCAAAAAAAACCAGCTTACACCTATAACAATCACAACAATCACACTCACTGCAATAGCAATGATTTTTTTATTCATGATTATTCCTCCTCATCACATCTTATGATTTGTCAATGTTTTTATGAATAAAGATATGAGGTTTGGTTATAATATCATTAGGAGGATAGAAAAAATGAATATGATACAGAAAATTGCTTTAGTTTTTACCATTATTGGTGCAATCAACTGGGGACTCATTGGCCTCTTTAATTTTAATCTTGTAGAAGCTGTTTTTGGCGATGCGCTTTTAAGTGCCATTATCTATATGATTGTAGGAATTGCTGGTATTATTAATATTATGTTGTTATTTACTGATTTAGATCGATAAAGAAAAAGACAAAACGTTTGAAGTATAACTTCTAGACGTTCTGTCTTTTTTTATATGATGATTTCTTTAAAAATCACTTATTTGACCAGTCTTTAAAGCAATTCTTTTTCTATTTTTAACAAGAGCCAACATAGGTAAATCTGAAGTAGAATCAGAATAACCAATAGAGTTTTCAAAATCAATTTCAATATTCTGTGATTTTAAACATTCAAGAATACGTGGCACTTTTCCTTCACCTTTACAATTTTTACCAATAACTGTGCTTGTTGGTTGACCATTTTTTGTGAGTGTTCGAGTTCCTATTAAATAATCAGCAGGTAACTGATGATATTTCATATAAACTTCACAAGAAGCTGTACAGACAATCACAATATA
Source organism: Massilimicrobiota sp. An142 (assembly GCF_002160725.1). NCBI lineage: Bacteria > Bacillati > Bacillota > Erysipelotrichia > Erysipelotrichales > Erysipelotrichaceae > Massiliimicrobium > Massilimicrobiota sp. An142. The sequence continues at coordinate 158,045 of NZ_NFLD01000001.1, forward strand.
GCCTTGTTGATGCTCTTTTTCCATTTGTTCGATCATATGCGGATAATAGCTTGGAACAACTTCATTTTCATAAAATGTTTTTAATTGTGAATTATTCATATGATCAAGTGGAAACAATAAAGCAGATTTGGCTTTTTCAAAACTACTGATATGTAATAAATATAAAAAGTAATAAAATGCGACCTTAAAAAAATAGAAAAAATGTACAGGATGCTTCTTTAAATCATATTTCAATAAACGAACGATTGTATCTCCTGAAGCAATTGTATTATCAAAATCATATAAAGCAACTTTCTTTAACATTAAGCAATCTCCAAAGCTATTTCCATCATTGTCGTAAATGTCTGTTCTCTTTCTTGAGCAGTTGTTTCTTCCTGAGTCACTAAAGAGTCAGAAACAGTAAGTAATGTCAATGCTTTTTTACCAAGATAAGCCGCTGTTGCAAATAAAGCATAAGATTCCATTTCGACACCTAAGCAGCCCATAGATGCCCATTTTTTCCCTGAATCCTGATCAGCATGATAAAAAATATCAGATGCAATGACATTTCCAACATGATAGCTGGCACTTTTCAATTTGGCCTGTTCTACAGCTTTTTCTAATAAATCATATGAACTAATCGCAGAATAAGTACCTGGCAATTCAAACTGATGAGCAAAATTACTATCTGTACAAGACCCTTGTACAATAATAATATCTCTTAAATGAACATCTTTTTGTAAAGAACCGCAAGATCCAATACGAATAATAGCTTCTACATCATATTGCGTAAACAATTCATGTGAATATATTCCTATAGATGGTTGTCCCATTCCAGAACCCATAATAGAAACTTTTTTACCATGATAAAATCCTGTATATCCAAACATATTTCTTACAGCATTAAATTGATGTACATCTTCTAAATAATGTTCTGCCAAAAATTTAGCGCGCAACGGATCTCCTGGCATTAAAACAGTTTTCGCAATTTCTCCTTTTTGTGCTTGGTTATGTGGTGTTGACATTTTTCATCATCCTCCTTCGTGAAATGTCTGACCTTCTTTAAAAAAATATATTTCATGATTATCAACTGATAATTCTTCTCCAGCAATAGCCTGACGAACCATTTCTAAAAATTCCTGATCTTCGCCCATCTGATAACCTACCCATGCAAAATAACCATCTAATACAATAAAAGGCACACTACCCGAGTTATCATTCACAACATAATCTTCTAATAAATGACAGGTCTTCGCATAAGATTCAATTGATGATTCCTCATCAATATCCAGCTGGATAATATCCATTTGGCTACCATATTCTTCTTCCAGTTCAGGAATGACAACTTGAATAAACGAACGACAATGTGGACATGTTTTCGCATAATAAACATATAAATAATATTGTGGTCGATTTTGACAACCACTCAAAAAAAGCAATAAAACAAGAAATAACTTTTTCAATTATTCTTGTTGATAAAGAAAACGTAGTCCACTTAATTCATCACTTAACGCTTTATCATTTATAGCGTTATCAATATCTTTGACTAAATATTCTTCATCACCAGAAGTATAGCCAACTTTCGCAAAATAACCATCTAAGGCATACATTGGCCCCATACCATAAAGCGATTGGTCAAACTGATCAAGCTGTGTAATGACATCTTCATAAACAGCCTGTGTCGCTTCATCATCAAGATCATATTGTTGAATTGTTAATGAATCTCCAAATGTTTCTTGTAAATATGGAATAGCATCATCCTGGAAAGATTGACATTCTGAACATGTTTCAATATAAAAATAGAGCAATGTCGCTGGTTGAATTAATGTTATTTTATTGATGGGTTGTTGACTTGATTGACACCCCATTAATAACATCATTGATAATATAAATAATATTTTCTTTTTCATTCTTTTCTCCTTTTACATGTATTATAAACTATCTTATCCAAATTGTATACTCACACATTTAAAATCTTTTTTAATTTTGTTGCGAAAAAATAATTTTAATAATATAATATATTTAAGGAGGAGGATATAAATGAACTTTGAATGGTCAACAAATGATATAGCCACAATGACTGTTACCATTTATGAAACAAATTTAACTTTAAACAAAGCAGCCTGTGTTCATTTTGAAGACGTGAATTATGTTCTTTTAGGGATAGATAGAACCGCTAGACAAATTGGAATCAAACCTGTTACCAAACAGGAAATAGATGAAAATATTTACCCAAAGAGTCAATTACATCGTATTTCACTAGGAAAAAGCTATGGAAGAATTTCTAACAAATCATTTGTATTAGACCTCAGTGTGGAATTTGATCTAGATTTTTCAAAACAGCAATGTTATAAGTACAAGGCTACATATGATATTGTTCATTCTATTATGATTGTTCAACTATAAGAGAAAGGGGAAATGATTATGTCAATTACTCTTGTATGGACTATTATTCTTGTCATTGCGGTCATTGTCGAAGCCATTACAATTGACTTGGTCAGTATCTGGTTTGGGATTGGAGCCATCGCTGCATTAATCTGTCATTTCTTTGGTGTTGGAGAAGTTTTGCAAATTGTTATTTTTGCGATTGTTTCCATTGTCTGTATTGTTGCCTCAAGACCACTGGCTAAAAAATACTTACGTGGAAATACTGTCAAAACAAACCTTGATCGTATGATTGGAAAACATTGTTTAGTTACTGAAACAATTACTGCTGATCAAAAAGGTGAAGTCAAAGTCATGGGAAACTTATGGTCAGCAACAAGCCTTAATAATGAAACAATTCAAATTGGCGATTATGCTGAAGTTATTTCAATTGAAGGTTCACATGTTGTCGTAAAAAAAATAAACAAAGGAGATGATACTTCATGTTAGATGGAATCTTTAGATATTTATGGATTATTTTATTAGTTGTATTAGTTGTTGTCATTATCGCAAAAACAATTCGTATTATTCCTCAATCTTATGCATATGTTGTAGAAAGAATCGGAGCTTATAATCGTACATGTACAGTTGGGTTGCATATTATGATTCCTTTGCTTGACAGAATCGCAAATAAAGTTTCTTTAAAAGAACAAGTATTAGATTTTGCTCCTCAACCTGTGATTACAAAAGATAATGTCACAATGCAAATTGACACTGTTGTTTATTTTCAAATCACAGATCCAAAATTATTTACTTATGGTGTTGTCAGACCATTGAATGCTATTGAAACCTTAACTGCCACAACACTTCGTAATATTATTGGTGATCTTGAACTTGACGAAACATTAACATCTAGAGATATTATCAACTCAAGAATGCGTTCTATTCTTGATGAAGCTACAGATCCTTGGGGAATTAAAATTCATCGTGTTGAAGTTAAAAACATTATTCCTCCACGTGATATTCAAGAAGCTATGGAAAAACAAATGCGTGCAGAACGTGAAAGACGTGAAGCCATCTTACAGGCTGAAGGTAAAAAAACTGCTGCTATTTTAACTGCTGAAGGTAAAAAAGAATCTATGATTCTTGAAGCCACTGCAGAAAAAGAAGCACAGATTGCTCGTGCTGAAGGTGAAGCTGAAGCATTAAGACTTGTTTATGAAGCTCAAGCTAAAGGTATCGAATATATCAATAGTTCTCAACCTCAACAAGCTTATATTACATTAGAAGGATTTAAAGCATTAGAAAACCTTGCTAAAGGAGAATCAACAAAAATCATTATTCCAACTGATTTACAAGGTATGGCTGGTGCTGTAACATCTATTGCTGAAATAGTTAAAGATCCAAAAAATAAAATATAACAGCTTTATAATAAAATTGAAAGGGAAAATCTAAGATTAATCTTAATTTTCCCTTTTCCATATATAAATAAATATAATTCATAATTCTCTTTAAATTTTTAATTAAAAACCAAATTTTATCTCTTATCACTTATAAAGTAGAATATAAATTTAAATGTTCATATATAGGATTGAATTATCCAATTTTTATAATTAAATTGGGTACTCCTTATATTAGATATGGTCACATTGATAAAAAATTTATTATTTATAATAGAATATAGAATTCATTATAGATTACAAGCTAAATACAGATATGATATAAAAAAATCAAACATCTCAATAATTTTCTTGATTCCTCCATTGTATAACAGGAGCGATTTATACGTTATGCCTTTGACAATTAACTTTTCATGAAGAACATAATGATATATCAACATATATTCCAATTATGTTTCATAATTTATTATTTTCTATAAATAAAAAAAATAATAACATTAGCTCATCACTAAGCATCTGTTACTATTTTTGCTCCATTATTGGCATGAAATCAATTTAATATGTACGTGATTTATAACTATGATTCAAGGCACTTTCAATCATCATAATATCATTAATATCAAATTCTTTTTTAGACATTCCCATCGATGACAGAAATTCTTTATTCTTCTTTAATGATTTAGTAAGTAACTTTTTATCCTTATTATCAAGTTTAATTTTATAAAGCAAATTTGCCATAGAAATAATCAAATTTTTATGACCTATGAAATAATAATGATTAATTATATGCTCTTCGGATGAGCATAGTTTTTCAAAATCTTCCTCAGTATATTTAGGTTGAAGACCTAAAATTGGATTAACAAGCAACATAGTAGATGCCTCCATGATGTTAACATACGTTCCAAGTTCATACTGTTGATTCTCAGACATTATACTATAGTCAGTACCAAAACTTTCTATTCTAGCAATGGCATTTTCTAACTTACTCGTTTCGTCTATGATTCTTTTAATACGCTCATTTATTTCTACAATCGCAAGTTCATATGATTTTATATCCCTCTCACTAATAAGTGTATAGATATTCTCTAATCTTTCCTTATCACTTTTACTCTTAAAAAATAGAAGTCCACTTGCAAGAGCCGAAACCCCCGCAATTGTCCAGCCAACAGGTCCTGCAAGTGCTAAAAACGCACTACCTGCTGCCATTCCTCCTCCACCGGCTGCCAAAGCACCTCCGCCTAACCATGCTAAAGCCGCACTAGTAGCTGCCGCCCCACTTAGAGCTGATATAGCAGTCCCTGTAGACGCTACACCAAATGTTGTCGCAACACCCATAGCTGCCGTAGGTCCAAGAGCTGCAACCGCAATCCCTGCACCAACTCCTGCGACACCTTGTCCTGCGGTTTTCATTTCGGCTTTCTTATATTCCATTTCGATTTTTTCCGCTTGTTGCTTCCAACTTACTCTAATAGCTTTAAGCTTTTCATATTTTAACTTATTTTTTTCAGGTACATTTCGAATAAGGTCAAATAGTGATTGTATCGTATTCAAAGAAGCATATAAATCATTTGTATATTGACCTAATTCATTTATTTTTTGATTAGTTTTTTGAGCAACAACCTCTGCTTCCTGCTGTGCTATTTGAAGTTTTGACAACTCTTTTGCCATATTATTTCCCTCCAAAATATTTATCAATATCTAACTTATTTCTTAGTATTTTATTTGCGGAAACATTTCGCAGTTCTGCTAAAGCTATAGATTTTCCAAAAGCATCTTTATAAGCATTACTTTTTTGAAAATCATCAACAAACGTCAAAAGACGAGTATCATCATATTTTATGGACAGAACTTTAAGACCTTCTATATAATTTCTAATAATAATTTCTTTTACCGCAAAATCAACTTCATTCTTTGCATGACTATAAGAAATTGCTCTTTTTGTTTCTCCATATAGGGATATTGCAAATCGTCCAACGCCTACAATATTAAGTCGCAAAACAAATTCAACAGCGTTAAAAGTTCCTTTACCACTTACAAAAGCTTTTCCAACAGCATCTCCCACATCAATCAAGCAAAAAGTTCCATGCGCAACCGTCAACATTCTCTTTACACTAGGGTTTGAAAATGGTTCACATTTTTCCCACATGAGCTTAAAAGATTGATCCGATCTTGATGTTTCAGAAAAATATTTAAATAAACGTCTAACTGAATAGATAAAGCGGACAATCATTTCATTTAAAAACACAGGAATAGCTTGTGTAGTTTGAAATCGAACATCATAACCTTGTTCAAATATTTTTAAGGCTAATTCATTCATACTTTTGTCTGTTTCAGTTATATTTAATCCCAACTTTGCTTTTATCGCAAGAATATCATTAGTCCATATCCAAAACGGAGATGGAATACCCATTCCCCGATTGACTTTCCTTGCGCTAGATTGAGAGCCAGCAACATCAGAAACAAGATGCCCAAACCAGTTTACAAAACCACAAAATAATTTACTTGGGAGGTTTTTTCCTTGTAATTCCCACTTTTCGTCTGCTTGTTGCAAAGAAACAAGATGACCATCCGTAACAAAGTGAGAAGTATTTGTGAATTGATTCAGTATTGAAAAAAATAGTCCCAGTAAACTTGGATTATGTGCAAGAGATTTGAAATGATGATTTTTAGCATTTAAATCAAAAACAGCTCGTCCTGTATCACCAAGCCCTGTCTGATCATATGGCACTTTGAAATTTTTTTCTAAGAATCTCAAAGCAGATTCAAGATTATCAAAACTCTTTTTATCTGGATGACAAAGTTTTGCAAAATCCATTGTCCTAGCTGAAAACCACTTATCAGTGATATCTCCCAAAAACGACTCTTCAGGTTTACCAACTAAGAATATATCAACAATGCCACATAATGCCCCTGAACTAGCAGCTAAAATATAATCTAACTTATCGCACTGTTGTTTTAAATTTTTAATCGAATTGACTGATTCATTCAAAACAAGAAGTTCTGTCTCTGCTTGTGCTAAAGCATCAATAATAGATGTAAAAAAATCAAATTTATTATCATCAATATTCAAATCAAGAAATATATTATTTCCTGTTATCATATCATTCATTTTTTCTCCTCACTTACAAATAACTATTTTATAAATCATACATCTTAGTATATATTAATCATCTTATAAAACACCAATTTTATAAACACTTAAAATTGTACATGATATACTTACTCTTTTCAATACACATCCATGAATTTATCAAATTCAAGCATTTTTTAAGAATAATACTTCTATATTAGAGTAGAGAAAAATAATTTTTGGTCACTATAAAACAAGAATTATACTATCAACAACAAAATATCTCTTGCTTATTAACAAAAATCAATCAAGCTCTTTATATTTTATAACTACCTTTGATCAATTTTAAGATTACTATTAAATTTTGAACAGTCATACGCAATAATATTAATGAAAACAATACTATCGCTCAAGAAATGAAAATCAACATAAGAATTATCAAAGTTCAATCTGTAAACCAATATACGTTTAAAAAAGCCATAATTTCAACATTGATATAAAAAAGTACGATACTAGCCATATGATTTTTCTCGGTATATTAAATATTTGCGGAGCAGACTCTGGCCTTTAAATTTTTAATGGGGTTTGTCTTTTCTTGCTTTAAATTTAAATTGGGGTTGTTTTTTATAAAATGAGAATCTCCTGTTATAATTTGTTTGCAAACAATATTACGAAAGAGAAGACTATCTAACAGAGCTATTAAGAAAAAAATAACTATATCAAGAAGATCAACCAGTCATGCAAATGGAATGAAAAACATTGCAAGAGCTAGAAATAAGTTCATCTATTCGCAAAATTTATATAAAAATATACTGCAACCGAGCATGAAAAAAAGATGACAGATAGTCATCAATCAAATATTGTTCGTCCAGCTCTAAAATGAAAGTGGGGTCAAAATACCCCACTATTAATTTAAAGCTTTTTAGGTTAGAGCCCTCAATTATTTAAAGGACCCTTTTCTCGTACTTTACATTGTTATTTTATGACACAACTAAATTAACAATGAAAAAATATCATTTTATTGAATAGAGTTCTTATAGATTATATCTAAACCAATATCCTTTATTTTTTCTTTTGAAAGATAAAACTTACACCAACATCATGATTCTTTGCAGTCACAGAATATTGGAACATAGAAGCAATCTTACTAACAATAGAAAGTCCTAAACCAAATTGCCCTTTCACTCCTTTAACATATGGATCGAACAAATATGGTAAAGTGGCTTCATCAATATTTTCACCATCATTATATATTTCCAGATAATCTTCCTTAAGCGTAATTTTAATAACAGATTTTGCATAGCGTGAAGCATTTTCAATAATATTTTCTATAGCTACTCGCCAATGTTCCTCATCACCATCAAATTGAACATCTTCTAATTCTGTTTCTAAATGTAAATCTGGCTTCATGAAATCCATCTGCAAAACAATTTTTTCAATTAAATCTTGAATAGCAAAAGATCCTATTTCATTATCTTCACCCTGCAAATAATCCAAACGATTTAAATATAAAAATGATTTGACTTTATGTTCTAAACGATCAGCATTTTCCAAAATAATATCAATAGAACTGTCTTTATCTCCATAAGGATAGACATCATCTTTAATACTTTGTGCATAAGTTTGAATAAGAGCAATAGGCGTTTTTAAATCATGAGAAATATTATGAATCATTTCTTCTTTAATACTCTCCTGTTTATCTAGATCTTCTTTCATTTCGACCAAAGCCTTAGAAACAATTCCAATCTCATCTTCACGATTCATAATCAAATCACTATCTTTTCTATCTTTAATATTATCAATATAATTTTTTATCTTTTTCAAAGGATTGATTAATGTTAAAACCCATAGAATCATCACTAATGCAAAAATAATAAAGAAACCATATTGAATATAAATAATCTGATTACGTAATGAAGTAATCAAGGAAACAGAGTATTCACTATCCACAAGTGAAATCAAATATTTTGAAGTATTATTGATTTTCGTAATCATATAATAGTATGTTCTTTCATCATACTCTCCTTTATTCTTTAAAACTTCCTGATCTGTATTGACAATTTTAGCTAAATCATCTTTAAAGAGATAAGAGTATAAATCATAAACAACCTGAACACTCCCTATATTTGATTGAACAAAAGAATTATTGGACGTTTCATAAATAATATGATAGACCTCTTTTTCCTGTTTATAGGGCATAATATTATTATATATGATAGAATACTGAGAAATTGTTAAACGTTCATACATCTGCTTATCAACAATTGAAGTCACATTATAATCAACAATAGGCATTAATACAGCAACCAATAATAATCCAACAAAACATAAAACAACAATCAATTGTTGAACCAACGATAATTTTTTTAAAAAAGATAATTTTGATTTTATTTTTTCCATATTAATCTAATCTATATCCAAATCCATAAATCGTCTTAATATTTAAATCAGGCATCTTTTTTCTTAAACGACGCAATGTATCATCTACAACTCGGTCACTACCAAAATAGTTTTCATCCCAAACTTTAGATAAAACCTGATCACGTGAAATAGCCAATCCTTTATTTTTAATAAAATAAAGTAATAATTCATATTCTTTTGTCGTTAATTCAATTTCAGTATTTTGAAATAAAACCTTTCTTTTTTCTTCATCAATGGCATATCCATCAATATTAATCAAGGCTGGATCATCCTTATAAACACGTTTTAAGACATTATGTATTCTTAAAATCAATTCTTTAATATTAAAAGGCTTAGTTATATATTCATCGCAGCCTTTTTCCAATCCAATAATACGATCAAATTCCTGATCTCTGGCACTCATAAAAACAATAGGCATATCAGGCTTACAAGCTTTGATTTCATTCAGTAAATCAAAACCACTATTTTTATCTAACATAATATCTACAATCCATAAATGGACATCATCATCTTTATGTAAAAAAGCTTCTTCATATGTATAAAAAGAATAAACAATATATCCTTCTTTTTCTAAATAAGTTCTGACAAGATCATTTAAATTTTTTTCATCATCTATGATATTAATACGGTATTTCACATTCCTCACCTCTTCCATTTATTATATACAAAATATTGCCATATAAAATGGCAATATTTTGTGATAATATGTGAAATTATATTATTTTTCTACAGCATACCCTTTTGCTTTGATTGTATTAACAACTTTCAAGACATATTCATGACAGATTTCATCACTTTGTGCTTCTACCATGACTCTTACAACTGGCTCAGTTCCACTTTCACGTACTAAAATTCTTCCTTCATCACCTAATGCTTCTTCAACTTCTTTGACTGCTTTTTGAACATCAGGATCATTTTGAGCTAAAGCTTTATCACTCACTCTTACATTAATTAATAATTGAGGATAAATTTCAACCTGTTCAGTTAATTGAGCTAATGTTTTCTTATTTTCAACCATTGTTTCCATGATTTTCAATGATGTTAAAATACCATCACCTGTTGTTGCATGTTTAGAGAAAATAATATGACCAGACTGTTCTCCACCAATACAATGTCCATTTTTCACCATATTTTCATAAACATATTTATCACCTACAGCTGTTTTTTCATATTGAATACCAGCCTTATCCAATGATTTATATAATCCAAAATTACTCATCACTGTTGTAACAATGGTGTTATTTAAAAGTTCACCTTTTTGTTTCATTTCTAAACCACAAACATATAATATCAAATCACCATTGACTACACGTCCAAATTCATCTACTGCAATACAGCGATCCGCATCACCATCATAGGCAAAACCAACATCCAAGCCATTTTCAACCACATATTTCTGTAAAACTTCAATATGTGTAGAACCACAATTTGTATTGATATTCAAGCCATCAGGCTGATTGTTAATCACATGTGTTTGAGCACCTAAAGCATCAAAAACACTTTTTGCTATGGCACTTGATGAACCATTGGCACAATCAAGACCAACTTTGATATCTTTAAAAGCACGTGTTGGAATACTCATTAAATATCCAATGTAACGATTTCTTCCCATTGAATAATCAATTGTACGTCCAATCTTATCTTTTGTAGCAAATGGAATAGGATCTGCTAAACCATCAATATATTGCTCGATGAGGTTTTCTATTGTTGCTTCTAATTTATGTCCTTTTCCATTGATAATTTTAATACCATTATCATAATAAGGATTGTGTGAAGCAGAAATCATGATTCCACAATCAAACTCTTCGCTTCTTACTACATAAGAAACAGAAGGTGTTGTTGTCACATGTAATAAATATGCATCAGCTCCACTTGCAGTTAATCCAGCAACAAGAGCATATTCAAACATATAAGAACTTCTTCTTGTATCCTTTCCAATCACAATTCTTGCTCGATGAGAACGTGAAAAATACCATCCTAAATATCTTCCTACCTGATAGGCATGTTCTACTGTCAAATCTATATTTGCTTCTCCTCTAAATCCATCTGTTCCAAAATACTTTCCCATTTTTCTAATTCCTTTCTATATTAATTGTAACCTTAGATGATGATAATAATTTCATTGTTAATGTTTCATCATCACCAGCTATTTTAACATTCACCTGATGTGTTCCAACATCCAAACCATCAATATCAATTGTTGCTTGAATATTGTCAACTTTTAAAGTATTGATTTTATCCTCGGTTCCCGTCACTGATACTGAAGCATTCTGTCCTTGACCAGCAAACGAAACCTTATAATCACGCGAATTATTCAACACCTTAATAGGAATGTTATCGAATTTTTTTGTAATGACTTTTTCGATTTCCACACTGACATCAATTGCATCCTGTGAAAATTTATTAATACCTGCTATCTTTTTCAATGCAAGATTCGTCATTGTTGTACTTGATTTTAAATCTGTGATATCAACATCAACTTCAACTTGTTGAATTTCATTTAATTGTTCTTCTAATCCAAAAATTGTAACTTCACTTTGTGACAGTGTATACTGAGATACCTGATATCCCGTTGGCAGGTTCCCTACAAGATTAACATGAATAGGAACTGTCTTACTATAAGATGATACCTGACATGTAACATGGACAGATTCAGGACTCATTTCTACATTTAATTCTTCACCATTACTGTCATAAGCTCTAATTCTTGCATTTTGTTCAAAATCTTCAGTCTTATCAGATACATCAATGCAAGCCTCAACCGTTTCGACTCTAGATAAAGTTTCTTCACTTGCTCGTAACTCCACGGTATCTAAATCCATTTGATTCACACTGACCGAATATTTACTATCCAGTTGATCTTCATTAATAAAACGATATCCTAAATCAAATGTACGCGTTACTTTTTTAGCAAGCGTCACCTTAATTGAACTAGGAATAGATACAACCTGTAACGATTCAGGGAAATTACGTGTTCTTAAATTCAAAACATAATCTCCTTCATCTAAATCCTGCAAATCTAGATAAACCTGATAATCTTTAGAAAAATTTGTTTTATATATATCTAGCGATGGTCCAACCAAAACAACTGATACACTTTCAGGTATGCCTGATGCTTCCAAAGAATCATTAAGATTTTCTACATAAACAGGAACATTTTCTAATGTTGCTCCTGAAGTTGGACTTGTGAGAATATCTTTTCCTGATACACTATAAAATAAAACTGCAGCCATGACAAAAGATAAAATTGTAATCGAGACCTTACTTGATAATATTTTATCTAAAAGCTGATTCATATAGTTATAAAAGCGTGCCCCCGTATCAATAGCTTTCACTTTTTTTTCATTAACACTTTCTTTACTAGATATATCTTTATTTGTCTGGTCTTTTTCTTTTTCAATAATTTTCAAGAAAAAGTCAGTTGTTGTATCTTTTAAAGGTCTGTTATTTTTTTGATTTCTAGGACTCATGAGCTTGACCTCCTTCATCACTAGATTTAAACCATTGCAATTCATTCACTAATGATGCCCTTAATTCCTTAATAGGAATCTTTCTTAATTCACCATTCGTTGCAAAAGAAATGGTTCCTGTTTCTTCACTGACAACAACTGTTAATGAATCAGTAATTTCACTAATTCCAATCGCTGCTCTATGACGTGCTCCATATTTAGGACTGAGTTCCTTATTTGTCGGTGGATAAAATGCTGCCGCACAGGCTACACGATCCCCCTGAATAATTGTTGCCCCATCATGAAGCGGTGTCCCTTCCCAGAAAATAGTCAAAAAAAGTTCACTACGTATATCGGCATTGATCTTTGTTCCTGTATTGATATAATCAATCATGGATTGACCTCTTTCAAAAGTAATTAATGCTCCTGTCTGCTCTTTTGCAAGAGTCGAAATCGCATCTACCAATTCATCCATCAGTCTTTCCTTTTCATCATTACTTATTTCTTTTTTAACTTCTAATTTGGTTTGTCCCATCTTTTCCAGCAGAGTTCTAATTTCTGGCTGAAAAATAATAATAATGGCTAATACACCCCAATTAATAATACTATCAACAAGATAATTAAGTGTCGTTAATCCAAGCAAACTTGTTAATACTTTGACAATCAAAATAAAAAGAACACCTTTAAATAATTGCATGGTTTTCATATTTGTCTTAAACATTGAAATTAAGTAATATAAAATAAACCATACTGCAATCAAATCTATCGCTGATCTTATAAAATTTATCACAACACTAAGATTCAATCTTTATCACCTACATTTCCTTTTTATTATATCAGTTTTCCATCAAAAGTAAAACGTTACCTTTTTCATTTCCTGAAAATCTATATCTTCATTTTGTGAACTTCATATTTTTTATCAAAAAGAAACAAATTCCTTTGCAAACACACAAAAAAGTTGTAAGATAAGTATGTTATAGGAGGATATTTTATGGGAAAAACAATTTTAGTCGAAACTTCTGCTAGACATGTACATTTATCACAAGCAGATTTAGAAACTTTATTTGGTAAAGGATATGTTTTAACAAACAAAAAAGATTTATCACAACCTGGACAATTTGCCTGTCAGGAAAAAGTCACTGTTATTGGTCCAAAAGGCGAAACAAAAATGTCTATTTTAGGACCTACACGTGCTCAAACTCAAGTTGAAGTCTCTTTAACAGATGCTAGATCATTAGGAATCAAAGCATTAATTAGAGAATCTGGAGATATCGAAGGAACTGCTGGATGCAAATTGGTTGGTCCTGCTGGTGAAGTTGAAATTTCTTGTGGTGTTATTGCTGCAAAACGTCACATTCATATGACACCTGCTGATGCCCAAGAATTTGGAGTACAAGATAAAGATGTTGTCAGTGTTGAAGTGAAATCAGCTGACCGTTCACTTGTTTTTGGTGATGTTGTCTGCCGTGTAAGTGATAGTTATGCTCTTGCTATGCATATTGATACTGATGAATCAAATGCTGCTGGTGCACCTTGTGAAGGAACAATTATTAAATAAAAAAAAGAAAACCTGCAGATCAAAATCTGTAGGTTTTTTCATACTTTATTTTTCATTAACAACATTCTTTAAAGCTGAACTTGCTTTAAATGCAGGAACTTTACTAGCAGCGATTTCCATTGTTTCACCAGTTCTTGGGTTACGTCCCATTCTAGCTTCTCTTGTACGAACTTCAAAAGTTCCAAAACCTTTTAAAGAAATCTTATCTCCTGCTTTTAATACATCAGTTAAAGTTTCTAAAAAAGCATTAATTGCAGCTTCAGATTCTTTTTTTGTTAAACCTGATGTTAAAGAAACTTTTTCTAATAATTCATTTTTATTCATACTATAATCTCCATTTCTATGTATATTAGGGTATTCCCTAGAGCTTATTATAATACAAGTCTCATGTCTTGTACAGTGCAATCGTCTATCTTCCATTAAAGATTTTCAATAAGCGAAACAAACGATAATACAGCTTCTTGAGAAGTTGCCCATGAAGTGACAATACGTACGCGCTCACCACCAGGAATAGCTCCCATATGCGTCACCATAAACTCTTTTTCAATAGCCTCTAAAGCATTTTGTGGTAAATCCACAAAAATCTGATTAGTGGCAGAAGGCTCATAAAGTGGAATTCCTTTTTTAATCAATGCCTGACGTATCATATCAGCCATTCGATTTTCATGAAGACCAATATCTTCATATAAATGATCTTTAAACAATTCATAAAATTGAATGCCCAACAATCGTCCTTTTGCTAACATAGCCCCTTTATTTTTCATATGATAACGAAATTGAGGTTTTAAATCATCATGAATAATAACGAGAGCTTCCCCAAACAAAGCACCCATTTTTGTTCCACCGATATAAAAGGCATCAACATATTGTGCAATTTCTTCAAGTGTTGGAGCATCTTGTAAAACCAGAGCACTTCCAAGTCTTGCTCCATCTAAGAATAGATATAAATCATATTTTCTTGTGACTTC
Source organism: Massilimicrobiota sp. An142 (assembly GCF_002160725.1). Classification (NCBI taxonomy): domain Bacteria; kingdom Bacillati; phylum Bacillota; class Erysipelotrichia; order Erysipelotrichales; family Erysipelotrichaceae; genus Massiliimicrobium; species Massilimicrobiota sp. An142. The sequence goes on from NZ_NFLD01000001.1 coordinate 173,254, forward strand.
ATAAAGTGCTTTTAATTCATCACGCGTATAATAAGTTCCTAATTCTGTTGTTTGAGAAATATAAACCATACGAGGTTGAACCATATGTTCGTCTGTATGTTGCTGACAAATGTCTTCAATCATTTGACATGTCACTTTACCATGGACATGTGGACGTGTTAAAATCTTATGTCCTGCTCCTTCAACAGCACCCGTTTCATGAACCTGAATATGTCCTTCATCACAGGCAATAACAGCCTGATAATGTTTCAAAGCATATGAAATCATTAACATATTTGTTTGTGTTCCACCAACAAGAAAATGAACATCAGCCTGTTCATTATGAATACGTTCTTTAATGACTTTTTGAGCCAGATGACAATATTCATCTTTACCATAACCAACAGTCTGAATCAGATTTGTCTGATTTAATGCTTCTAAAATTTGAGGATGTGCTCCTTCACTATAATCATTTAAAAAACTATACATACTTTCTCCTATTCTCGATATAACAATCCATATCGAACATATATTAAATTCAATAAACTTAAAAAATTCATTGTTCCCTGTAATGAAGATTCACTGTATTGACTTTCAGTACCATCAATACGATAAATCCAATCTATATCATCATTTTGATATGTCTGATTCATTGTTAATAATAAAATCTTTGGATGATGTTCCTTAATTTTATCTATTAATGCTTTCATCAGCTGTTCTCTGGCACGAACAGTAATAATAATAACCAGACTATCTTTATCGATAATATCCAATCTTTGAATTTCATCACCACGTTCAACAAACGCATAAACAAATTTACGATGTTTTAGCATCTTCATTTGAAAATCATTAGATATAATCTTGTTAAACTGATAACCCAACATATGTACTTTTTTAGCCTGGTATATCATTTCACAAATACGATCAATATCTTTCATATCAATAGATTTTTCAACAAGTGCCAAAGAATCCATTGCTTCATGATACATTTTCTTTTTTAAATAATCAGGATCTTCCGAAACTTTTTGAGCATCCTGAGTTGATAAATGAATTTCATTGCGTGCAATTTCTAAAGCGATAGCAATTTCGTTTTTAAAATTCACAAAGCTTTTACAATTCATATCTTTACAAAAACGTGAGATTGTTGCTGGAGAGGTATAACAAAGGTCTGCCAAATCATTAATGCTGATACTTGGAATCTGATCTATATGAGTTAAAATGGTATGAGCAATCGCATAATACATGTCCTGAGGTGAAGAGACATTCACATAAGACATCAGAGTATATAAAATATCAACTTCATTATAATCATGAATTGTCATGGCTATGCTCCTTTAAATACTGACTTCTACCCATTTCATATAAATCATGTCCATAGCAGTCAATCACAACAGTTAAAGGTAAATCTTTGACTACTAAACGACGAATAGCTTCAGGACCTAAATCCTCAAAAGCAATGACTTCACAAGATTGAATACATTGTCCAATATAAGCGCCTGCTCCTCCAATCGCTCCAAAATAAATACTCTGATAGTCCATTATAGCTTGTTTGACATGATCTTGACGGTAACCTTTACCAATCATTCCACGCAAACCTAGCTGCATAAGTGCTTTCGCATAAGCATCCATGCGTCCAGATGTTGTCGGTCCCCCACTGCCAAAAACATGTCCTGGTTTTGCTGGAGTTGGTCCAACATAATATATAATTTGATCTTTAACATCAAAGGGTAATTCTTCTCCCTTTTCTATTAAAGCCAACAAGCGTTTATGTGCCGCATCTCTGGCAGTATAAATAACACCTGATAATAAAACCTGATCGCCAGCTTGCAAGTCAAGAGCCTGTGATTGCGTCAAAGGTGTTGTCATATGTTTGATCATAAAATAACCTCCTTATGTCTGGCAACATGACAGCAGATAGAAACAGCAACTGGCATTCCTGCAATATGCGTTGGATATGTCTCAATATTCAATGACAAAGCTGTTGTTTTCCCTCCATAGCCAGCTGGTCCAATACCTAACTGATTAATTTTTTCTAATAATTCTTCTTCTAATTGTTGATATCGTAAATCACTATGATGTGTTCCTATATCTCTGAGCATCGCTTTTTTCGCAAGATATGTGACATAATCAAAAGAACCCCCAATACCAACTCCAATCACCATAGGAGGACAAGCATTAGGTCCTGCTTCTTCAACAACTTTTAAAACAAAATCTTTAATTCCTTCTATCCCATCACTTGGTTTGAGCATTTTGACCTGACTCATATTTTCACTACCAAAACCTTTTGGAGCAACAATGATTTTCAATTTGTCACCTTCCACAATTTCATAGTGAATCAAGGCAGGTGTGTTATCTTTTGTATTGATTCGATCAAAAACAGGATCATCAACAACACTTTTTCTTAAATATCCTTCCTGATATCCCTGTCGAACACCTTCCTGTAAAGCCTCCTGTAAAGATCCCTGCACATGAACATCTTGTCCTATTTCAACAAATAAACAAGCCATTCCTGTATCCTGACAGATAGGGACTGACAATGATTGAGCCATTTTTGCATTTTCTTTTAAAATAGATAATGTCTGTTTAGCCAATTGACCATCTTCTATTTGACTTGCCTGATCAATCGCATTTCGAACATCTTGAGGCAATTGATAATTAGCCTCTATGCATAATGTTTTGACTGCCTGTATAATATCTTCCTGTTTTATTTCCCTCATGTTTTCACCTTCTTTTATTATGTTTATTATATATAATTTTCTATCCTACCACAAGAAAAAAAGAATTAAAGAAGATGCCCCTTTAATTCTTGAAGTGAAGGATAATATAAACAATAATATCTCAGTGACATAAGTTCTACTGCAGTTAACAAACTATGTTTACCTGTTTTTCTGTTTTTAGATTGACCTAATACTAACTTATGATGAACTGGTATTTTTAAATCCAACTGTGGATGACAAGTCATCAAAACAACCTGACATCCTGATTTTTTTATATACTGTAAAATCTTTGCATTACTGTTTGCGAAATATCCATTAACAGTCATAATAATTGCTACACTGTTTTGATTTAATTGTTTTGCACATTCTAGCTGTCGTGAAGAATCCATATATGCCATTGTAAACTTTTCTAACATCAGTAAATCTGTTTGTAAGTGTAAAGCTGCACTTTGTGAAAATTGTGTACCAAAAAAAGCAACTGATTCACTATCATGAATTAATTTTAAGATTGCATCAACTTCATTCCAATCTAAAAACTTTGGTAAGTCAGAAATGTATTGAATAACTTGTTGGATATATTGTTGCGTTGCCTGTAAAGGAGAATCCTTCATTGTTTCGAGTGAAATATTAATAAGATTATTGAATTTTTTATCATGTGAATGGAATGTATAACATTCCTGTTTAAGATGCGCAAAATTTTCATAGCCTAAAGCACGACAAAAACGTGAAATCGTTGCTGGTGAAACAAAACATTCTGCGGCCAACTCACTAATACGCATATTCGCAATACGATAAAAATTATTAGCCATGAACCAGGCAATATTATAATTGGTATCATTTTCTTGAGCTGTATCTAAAAAGATAATCAGTCTATAAAACAAATTCTTCACGATAAATCCTCCTGTAATACATAATGTCCAGACAAATCAGCACTCAAATAATTTTCTTCATCAGTTGTTTTCACAATAACATAATCCTTGCCAAAAGTAAATGTCAATTGGCAGTCTTTTTGATGAGATAGTATACATGTTGCCTGTTGATGAGAATCATCCTGATAAGTAGCAAAATCCCCGATTCCAGATTGATTGAGTTCAAATTCAAAAGTAAAACCCTTTTGCTTTTCATCGTTTTCATAAATATATAAAAGATAATCATGATATTGATAAACTTTTCTATCAAGTGGTTTTTCATGAGATTGAGATGATAGAGGTTGTGAGGAATGAACTTGACAACCTACCAACAAAAACACACATATCAAAAACATTACACACTTTTTCATAAAGAGCTAACCTCCATATTTCGACTTTATATGATTATATCACAAAATGATTTATGAAATATAGTCCCATTTATGTAACATCAAAAACAATCACATATTTTTTGACAATTGCATGAAATTTTATACAAAATAATGTGTTAGATTATATGTGTAGTCAAAAATAATTTGTTTTCCCTTCAAATTTGACTACTTCATGATATCCTTTCCCAAACTGATATCAAAAAAGCAGATGAGGACTCCCACCTATCTGCTTTTTTATTTACTGAAGAATATCTTGATAAACTCTCAAAACATTTTTAAAGAATATTTTTTCAATCTCCAACGATGATAATCCCGCTTCTTTTAATGCCTGTTCTAACTTTGGAAGATAAGAGGCATCTTTTAATTCTAAATATGGTGGAATACCATCAAAATCACTTCCTAAACCAATACAGTCAATACCAGCTAAATTTTTAATATATAAAATGTGTTTGACAATATCATCTATTTTTGATAAACACTTTTCTTCATCATTTTCTGTTAAAAAGTCAGCAGCATAATTCATCCCCATGACTCCACCACGACTTGCGAGTTTTAAAATCATCTCATCAGTTAAATTACGCGCATGTGGACAAACACTTCTCGCATTGGAATGTGAAGCGACAAACGGTTTAGTAGTCAAACGATAAACATCTTCAAATCCAGCGTCTGAAAGATGTGAAACATCAATAATGATTCCTAAACGTTCACATTCTTGAACATATGCCTTGCCAAATTCAGTTAAACCATTTTTTGTATCACAGGCATGATAGCCATGATTGTCATCATCTCTTGAAAAATTAGGATAACCTATACCATTAGAAAAATTCCATGTGAGCGTAATCATGCGCACACCTAAATCATAATAATGTTGTAAATAGTGAAGATCATTTTGTACAACAGCACCCTCTTCAAGCGTTAACATAGCACTCATACGATGCTGATTCATATTATTGATAATATCCTGATAATTTTTAATGACGCCTATCATATCTGAATACTGATTCATTTCATGATAAAAAGTGTCTATCAGATCATGCGCATATTGAAAAGGATTATCAGTTTTATGCAAAGGTGTAAACATGGCAAAGTTTTGTAAAAGGTAATCACCTTGTTGCATTTTTTCTAAACTTATATTCAGGTTATTCTGTTTTAATGATATATCTTGATTTGATTGTCTTTGTAAATATATCTCAGAAATTGTATCACAATGCATATCAACAACTTTCATTTCCAATCCCTCCTATGAAAAATAAATTTCTGTTGTCTGATATAATTTTGTGAGTGATTGTGTTTCTTTAAGCCAGTCTATTGCTTCATTTATTTCTTCTGGCGTTAATTCTACAATTCCATAAGTCGCCAGCTGACAAATATCATAGAGACTTTGCCATAAATCATCAAAATCATGTGTTTGTTCATCAGCCTGCTCACTTTCTAAATATGCGCTCATTTGATGTGCTTTTTTTGTTGCTTCTTCTTTTGTCATTATAACTCTCCTTCTTGAATCAATCCCAGTTGAAGACATGCATAATATATACCATCTTCATCAATAGGTTTTGTAATAAAAGTAGCGATAGATTTTAATTTTTCATTTCCTTGCCCCATTGCCACACTTTGAGAGGCATGTTTAAACATATCGACATCGTTTAAAGAATCTCCAAAAGCAATATATTCCTGAAGTCCTAATAAATGCATCAGTTTTTGAATTCCTGTTGCTTTTGATAATCCAGCAATTGTAATATCAGCATATGTAGATTCTCCAGGCAAAACATGAACTCCAGATACTTTTTGAAAAGGTGCATAATCATAGCCAAGTGGTCCATATACAATCATCGCATCGACTTCTTGACCACAATATGTTCCTACTGGAGGAATCTGATTTTGAAAATATCTTTGTGTCTGCAAAACATATTCATCAGGTTCCTTAGAAATAATACGTTGCTTAGATTTTAATGTCACAGCATAATTATATTGTTTCGCTATAGATAAAACTTCCTGTACGGCCTGAGGATCCATGGATGCGTGAAAAATTTCTTTTTTATAGGCATCTAAAACAACCTGACCATTATTACAAACAAATCCATCCCATTCAAACATATCCATAAGTCCTGTTCGTGTTAATGAATCAATTCCTCGCCCTGAGGAAATAATCATATGATATCCATTTTTCTTTAATAGACGTAACGCCTTTTGTGTTGATAACGACACTTGATGATGAACATTATCTCTTAATGTACCATCAACATCAAAACATAATAATGGCTTCATACTTGTCCTCCTTGTCTTTTTTATTATACAGTAAAATAACTTTTATAAAAAGAAGAGAATTTATTCAATCAATAAATTCTCCATATTCACTCACCTTTTGTTCATAAACACGTCCTTGTTGGAGGCTTTTATGAATGTCTATGATTCTTTGATTAGATGAACCTTTATAAATCAATTCTAAACTACGTAGTGATAATACAAAACGTCCATCTACCAATGTATCGCATAATGATAATAAATCAATGGCATCCTGTCCAAGTTTAAGAATGTCTTCATAGATATATCCACTATAAATCATAATATGTAAAGAAGTTTGAGCTTTGATTTGAGAAACCAATATTTTCAAAGGCTTCACTTGTAAAAATGGTTCACCTCCAGAAAGGGTTATACCATCTAAAAGTGGATTACTTAAAATATCAGCAACAATTGTTTCAATATCTTCTTCATATCCACCATTTATATCCCAGCTTTCAGGATTATGACAGCCAGGACAATGATGTAAGCACCCTTGTGTAAATAGAGTATAACGTAAACCAGGCCCATCTACAATTGAATCATGAACAACACCATATAGTCTAATCTTTGTTGATTCCATGTTTAACACGATCTTTTTCTTCTGCTCTTTTGGCATCATTGAAACGATCAAGCGTTCCTACAAGATAACCTGTGATACGTCTAATTCTTTCAAATTCTTCATGAGGTGCTTCTTTACGACCACATTGAGGACAAACATCATTAATAATGCCATTATATCCACAAACAGGATCACGATCAACAGGATGATTAATAGCCCCATATCCCATATTGGCATCATGCATAGCTCTTACAATTTTTTCAAAAGCTGGTAAATTCTTTGTTGGATCACCATCCATTTCAATATAACTAATATGTCCTCCATTTGTGAGTTCATGATAAGGTCCTTCAATTCTTATTTTATCAAAAGCACTGATTGGATAATAAACAGGAACATGAAAACTATTCGTATAGTATTCTCGATCTGTGACTCCTTCAATCTTTCCATATAATTGTCTATCTAGTTTTACAAAACGCCCTGATAATCCTTCAGCAGGTGTGGCGATTAAAGAAAAGTTTAAATGATATTTCTGACAGGCTTCATCAACACGACGACGCATATGCGCTACAATTTGTAATCCCAAAATTTGTGCCTTTTCACTTTCACCATGATGATAACCAATCAAAGATTTTAATGTTTCGGCTAAACCAATAAATCCAATCGTTAAAGTCCCATGTTTTAATACTTCTCTGACTTCATCTGTTGATTTTAATTTTTCTGAATCAAGCCAAACACCCTGTCCCATTAAAAATGGATAATTCATCACACGTCTTTTACACTGAATTTCAAATCTTTCTAATAATTGATCTATACATAAATCTATTAATTGATCCAGCTTAATAAAGAATTCATCAATATCACCTTTTGATTTAATCGCTAAACGAGGTAAATTAATAGAAGTAAAACTTAAATTCCCACGTCTTGGAGAAATCTCACGAGTTGGATCATAAATATTCCCCATAACTCTAGTACGACATCCCATATATGCAATTTCTGTTTCTGGTGTTCCTTTATAATATTGTTTATTAAACGTTGCATCAACAAACGAAAAATTAGGAAATAAACGCTTTGCTGAAACACGACATGCTAATTGGAATAAATCGTAGTTAGGTTCACCTTTTTGATAATTAATGCCTTCCTTAACTCTAAATATCTGAATTGGAAAAATAGGTGTTTCTCCACCACCCAAGCCAGCCTCCGTTGCAAGAAGGACATTACGAATAGCCATTCTTCCTTCAACTGATGTGTCCATGCCATAATTCAATGAACTAAATGGTACTTGTGCTCCTGCACGAGAATTCATCGTATTTAAATTATGAATTAATGCTTCCATAGCCTGATACGTTTCTTTATCAGTATCCTGATATGCTCTTTCACTTGCAAATTTTTGAATACGCTCAATAATTTGTGGAGATATATGATTATGCATCAATACATCTTTTTCTTCTATAGCATAATTTTGACAACTTAAAGAAGGCTGATGATCTAATGATTTCAACTGTGCCATAACATCTGCAACATTGACATCAGTTAATAATGTTAATGCTTCTTCAATAGCTTTCAAATACCACTTACGATATGATTTTTTAATTCCTTCAGCCATTCCATAATCAAAATTCACAATAGCCTGTCCACCATGCTGATCATTTTGATTAGATTGAATCGCAATGCAAGTTAAAGCAGAATATGTCGTAATACTATTAGGTTCACGCAAAACTCCATGACCAGTTGAAAAACCACCTTTAAACAAATCAATAATATCTATTTGGGTGCAGGTTGTTGTCAATGTCAAAAAATCCATATCATGAATATGTATATCGCCAGAACGATGTGCTGCACTATGTAAAGGATTTAAAACAAACATCTCATTAAACTGTTTGGCTGCTTCAGCCCCATATTTTAACATTGTTCCCATTGGAGCATCAGCATTCACATTCGCATTTTCTCGTTTTAAATCACTATCCTTAGCATCCTGAAAAGTAATTTCTTCCAATGTTTTCATTAAACGTGATTTTCGATCTCTAGAACGTGTACGTTCAGCACGATACAAAATATAAGCTTTTGCAATACGTACATACCCTTTTTCTATTAATGTTTCCTCTACAGTGTCCTGTACCAGCTCTACTGTTGGCAATTCTGTATGACGATCCTCTAATTTCTGCTCTACAATATGTGCCAAATGAATAGCTGCATCTAGACCATATTTTGCTTCTGTTGCCTGGAACGCCTTATAAATAGCTCCTGCAATTTTATTGACATCAAAGACATCCATACGTCCATCTCTTTTTCTAATGTATTGAATCATGAATCAAACCCCCTTTTGTTTAGTATCTCACATCTCTTCGTTTTTCTCAAATCTTTTGAATGATTCCCCTTACAAAAAAAGGTATTCATCACTGAATACCCTATATAACTATTCAATTGTTGAAATTCCTAATTCATTAATTTTATCTTTAATTATTTCAATTGCTTTTTTTTCATCTTCACCGTCAGTAATAATTTCAACTTGTGCTTTCGTTGGAATTCCTAAAGATAAAACTCCCATCATACTTTTTAAATTGACACTTTTATTACCATAATTTAATGTTACATGGCAATAAAATTGTTTCACAGTATTAACCAATTCAGTTGTAGGTGTTGCATATAAACCAACTGGATCTGTAACAGTAAATTTTAAATTTTGAGCCATATCAAATTCCTCCTTTACTCATACTATTATTATAACATAAAGATATTGGAGATTTGAAAAAATATGACTCTTCAATTAAAAATTATTTTCCATTTTTTTAATCATTTGTAAATCATATAGCTGTTCAAATTCTTCTAAAAATTGTTCTATATATTCACGTTGTGGTGTAATCACATTCATATCTATATGAGGATGATTTTGAACATACATTTCTAATCTCTTTTGTAAATTATCTTTGGATATCAAATAATCCTCAACAATACTCTCATGATCCATTCCAAAATAAAGCATTAAAATCGCTGACACAATTCCTGTTCGATCCTTACCAGCATTACAAAAATAAAGGACATGCGTAGAAGCATGAAGCATCATGTATATAATTTTCCACATGTTTTCATCTACCATATGAATATATGATAAACTGACTTCTTCAGGAGTACGTGGAATATGTTGACCTCCTGTTACTGGTGTATGATGATAAATAAAATGTGTATCGTTTTCAAATAAACTTGGTTGCTTGAAACGTTCATTTTCACTGCGTAAATCAAAGATAGTACGTACATTATGATGAATGAGCCATTGTATTTCATCTTCGGTTAACTTTATAGGTACATCACTTCTTATAAAACGTGTATCATTTTTAAATAATAACCTTGTATTACAAGTATTTTCAAATAGCGAACTCATCTATACACCTCCATAACACAAAAAAATTATTATATGTTAAAAATATTTTTTAAAATTGATCTGTTCTTTCTCGTGAATATAACCATTCTTACGATAAAATTCATGAGCACCTTTTCTCATTCCACCAGAAACCAATCTAATACCTATAGCATTATCCTCATGTGCCCATTTTTCTATCTCTGCCAAAAGTAAAGAACCTATACCATGACGTTTATGTAACGATGTTACAGCAATTCCCATTATATTTTTCATGTATCCAAAATAAAGCGTATCATAGTTATTAGCATGAACATATCCAATAACCTTTCCACTTTCTTCTGCAACAAAAATGCGATCACATGACGACTGACATAAAGCCATTATTTTCTTAGCTGTAAGTTCTATAGGATAGTCATAAGCCATTTCTTCTTTATTTAATTGATAAATATCTTCAACATCATCAATTTGACACTGTCTTATATAACAACTCATATCACTTTTCCCCTTTTCTACTATCTTTTCTTGATAGGATGTCTAATCACTGTTCTTAATTTTTCAACCTTTGCTTTTCTAGGATCACTTAAATAAATTTCATGATGAAATCTATGATCATGAATATCCAGCTCATAACCCATACTTTCCATATATTCATGCATCAGTGATACAGTTTGAGGTTCGTTATCATAGCTGCCAATATGCATACACTGCACACACAGCCCTTCATCATAGGTTAAAAATTCCACCCTTGAAAAATCTTGTTTCTTTTTTTGCGTTGCTGTATGAATAGCCCAATCAAAATCTTCCTTTTTGACAAAATCTGGTAATCGAATCAAAGAGATAAATTGCAGATCATCTTTTCTTTGATAATCCATTTCTTTGACTCCTTCCTGCCACCAGAAACCTTCCAATGGTGGAACAACATATTGAAAAAAGCCATCTATCTGATACGAACTTTTATAACTCATTTTAATTGCATAAGCTATATTATATAAAAGACTAATGGTTTGTTGATAATCTCCATTTTTATCATTAGGATTTCCTTTCCCTTTGACTGCCAGATAATTCATTGGAGGTATTGTTATAATATTGGGTTTCTTTTTAGGCATATAAAATTCCTTATATTCTTTTTTATAATCAAAAGTCATCATTTCACTTCCTTTACTTACAAATCCTATTTTACCATGAATATTTTTTATAGAAAATAACATAAATATTTCTTCATTCTTACATCTTTTATCAGTCTATATCAAATAAGCTCAATTGAACATTTTTCGTTTTATCTTCAAATTTCTTTAAATACTCAAATATCTGTTTATTATCATGTATAATGCCATGTTCCTCACACATCTGATGAAAAATCTCCATTAACTGATGATTCTTTAAACTATAAAGTTGATATTGATTTCCATAAGTTCGTATATATTTTTCTTTCATATAAGGAAACAAATGATCTAACTGATTGTAAAAATATTCTCTATTACCTTCACGAAGTGTTAACCCCATCCCAAAGCAGATAACACCATAAACCTTGGCTTCAATACAATCATTTAAAATACTTATAATATTTTCTTTCGTATCATTAATAAATGGAAGAATTGGGCAAAGCCAGACAACCGTTGGAATATCTGCATCACGAAGTTGCTTTAAGACTTCCACTCTTTCACGAGTTGTACTGACGTTTGGTTCAATCATTTGACATAAATCTTCATCATAAGTTGTTAATGTCATTTGTACAACACATTTTGTTTTATCATTAATCGCTTTTAATAAATCTAAATCTCTTAATACACGATTAGATTTTGTGATGAAAGTAAAACCAAAACCATACTTATACGCTAATGATAATGCCTTTCGCATATAACCTATTTCATTTTCAAGAGGAATATAGGGATCTGTCATAGAACCTGTACTCAACATACACTTTGATCGTTTTCTTTTTAGAGTCTGTTCCAGCAATTCAATAGCATTTTCTTTAATTTCAATATCCTCAAAATCATGTTCCATATGATAACAATGACTTCTTGAGTCACAATATATACAGCCATGAGTACATCCTCGATATAAGTTCATTCCATTTGACGAAGATAAAATCCCTTTTACTTTTTTATAATGCATAAATATTTTCCTTTCATATATTGTTTTTGAAAATTCATCACATTTTTTAACACTATCCTTGATGTCAAATATTTATCTAAAAAATATAGCTTTTTCATAATGAATCTATTGAAATTATATCAAATAACCAGTCATAACGTATATTTATATTTTGACATTTATGAAATCTTAGTTTTTTAAAGAATATAATCAATGATTCAATCATCTGTAGAAACATTTGTATAATAATAAACATCTAAAACTTAGATATATTTATTTTTTCATTAACTATCGCACTAAACCGAGAGAATTAAGCTGATTATTTCACTCATAAGAACTTAAATTCCACTCATTCTACTTTCCGTTTCTATACTTACACTTTGAAATGTTTTATAATTCAGTTAGGAGGAGGTTTTAGATATGGATATAAAAAAAGTAGGAAAATTTATTGCATCTTGTAGAAAAGAAAAAAACATGACTCAAAAAGAATTGGCTGAATTAATTGGTGTTACAGATAAATCAATATCCAAATGGGAAAGAGCATCAATTTACCAGATAGCTCATTGATTATTCCTTTATGCCAATGCTTAGATATAGAAATACAAGAATTATTGTTGGGAGAATATTGTGAGAAAAAAGATTTATTAAATGAATCTAATGAATTAATTATTGATTTAATGAAAGATAAAATCACTGATCAGGAAGCTTTTATGACATATAAATTTATTCTCTTTTTTATCGTGATTCTACCATTGTTCTTCATTGTTATAATTAGTCTATTCCCATATTTAGAAGGATTTATATCTTTTGGTGTTATTTGGGCACCATTTACTCTTATCTTTGGTTTGATTAAAATGATTGAAGGAATTATAAAACATAAAAGTTATTTTGGATACTTTGTTATAACATCAATGAGTTTATTTACAATTATCATCTACTTCCAAACACTTGCACTGCTTTAAAAATTCTATTTCATGAAAATATAGATAATAATAAACCCATATATATCCAATAACTAAAAAATCAAATGAATGAGCCAAAAAATATTTGGCATATGATTTTATACAAATATTCAAGAAATTAAATCTCATTGACAGCATAAAATAATTCTTATGGATTACTGAATTTCAATACAGACCATAAAAGTAATAGTCATTTTCAAATGATAACCACGTTTAAAAGTATGGAAGCTCTCTTATTGTTATACTATTTTTAAGGTTCCATTTTATGAATACGTGGTTTTTATATACCCATTTTTTTATTATGTTAGCTATTTTCTACCATTTTTTATAAATTCTATTATTTCATTTTCTGTGTCAAATTGATCATAATCTCCTATATGCTTATTTTGATAATGATATACAATTCCCTTTTTATAATTTTCTTCCAAATGCTTTTTTAAATCTTCTTCTCCATATCTTTGAATATATTGACAAAATGTTCTTATCCTTAGTTTATGTAAAATACTATCTTCACACGGAAAATCTGGACATTCAAAACAATACTTATAATTTTTAGATGTACAGCATTGATAGTTTTTACAAGCTTCCTTTTCAGGACAGCCTCCCTTTTTGCAGCCAACACAATTTGGATTATCCTGACAATAATCACAAGCTAATCCACAATAGCCAAATCCTTTAGAACTCATAAGAATCACTTCCATTTCATTTATAAAAATATCATAACACATTTTTAAATATCTTGTTCATTGTCACACAAATGAAAAGAGTATTAATTTTTATAGAAAAAAATCTTGACAGTATTGCTAGCATATAGTGTAAAGTAAAATTGGAAAGGAAGGAAAAAACTATGACAACACATGAAGTCGAAGAAATGTTAGGTATCACAAAACAATCATTAATCTATTATGAAAAAGAAGGTCTTATTCATCCAAAAAGAAATGAAAATAATTATAGAAATTACATGCAAAAAGATATTAATATTTTAAAAACAATTTTATTATTACGTTCTATGGAAGTATCCATAGATGATATTAAACTTATTTTCAACAACAAACTCTCTATAAGAGAAGCACTAGAATCAAAAAAAGAATTTATTTCTAACTCTAAAAAGAAGTTAGAAGACATAGACAAAAAAATAAATGATTATATTAAAAGAAGAAGAGTGAAAGTGTCATTTGATAATCAAACTCTTGATCAATGGAAAGGTTATGATACTCTCTATCTTAATGATGATCATATAAAATATAATGAAGTGATTGTCCCTTTATCTCAAATACAACAAATAAACATTTCCATGTATAGTTCTATGTCAGTAGGTCATGCAGGTGTTGGCGCATATGGAATAGGCGGAGTTTTCTTTCAGTATTTTATTGATTTAGATATTGTGACATTAAATGATACATATTCATATTCTATTTTAAATAATAAACTTGTCGTTGATATGTTTGATTATATTCTAAAAAATAACATTACAGTCTATGATCCACTTCACCTTATTGAACTTTATCATGAAAAACATGATCCTGTTGCTTTAAATAATTATATTAATAATCATTTTAAAGATTGGGCAAAAAAATATCATTTAGATAATCCTAGAGATAACTTTGCATATTACAGTGAAGTCTATCAAAATAAAGAAAAAAATGAGAAAAAAGATATCTTTGGTTTAAAGATATTAAAAAAGGCATTAAAAAGAAATACTAAATAGAAAACAATCACCTTTATATGAGTGATTGTTTTTTTATCAAAGTCATTTTATTTATAAATAATGATTTACAACTTTGTTAAGAGACCAAAAAAATATGAGGATGTTTTTATTTTTGATTTCATATATCAAGACTTTTATTCTAACGAGATATGTCTTTTTGTCTTTTCTTCAGGATGAATATTATTTCTTCTTTTTCCTACCATATCTAAAACTTTCAATCTAAAGACTGTTGTCGCTTTCATAAGATTTGTATTAAATTGAAATTCTTCATTATGATAATGTTTCATTAATATTTTTAATGCTTCAAATTTATCCTCATCTTCTACGAATTCAATTTCTCCATGACCAATTACACTTGCATATCCCATTGTACATGACATTCTTTCATCATAAAGAATAATATTATGTTCACAATCCATTTCAAAAGTAACCTTATTGTTTTGTTTAATCAAGTCTAATTTTTTTCCTTGATTAGCACAATGAAAATACAAATACAATTGATCATCTTCTTTATCTACACCAAAATTCAATGGGACGATATAAGGATAATCTTCATCAAATAATGCCAAACGACACACATCACACTTATTGATAATATTCATGATTTCATTAAAATCTGTTATTTCTCGATCTTTTCTTCTCATAATACTTCTCCATTTGACTTAATAACTTCTTTACAGCGATAATAAAACTCAATTTCTACATAATCTAAATAATAGTTTCTCAGGATACACTCTATGCTTTAACCATCATTACATCAGCAATACTTAACCCTTTTGACGTTTCCACAATAACATATTTAAACTGATATGCATCTAAGGTCCCACCCCATAAAAATTCTTTCTTAAAACCATGTATAATTTCTCCTTTTCATAAAACTGTTGACATATTTATCATACATTGTTTTTATAATTATACAATACACAGAAATGATTATGGAATATTGCTACAAAATTGATAATCAAATCCTTTTAAAAATGTTACATTGTAACAAAAAAAGCAGTCAGAGCTGCTTATAATCTGTTTGATTACACCTTCTTATCAAATAGCGACCCATAAAGCTGATCCACTTCTTTAGCTTGTTGTAAATTGTCTGAAATGATAATACTGTATATCAGATCAAAAATATACTTTAAAGAAATATAAAAGACCATATCCTTTAAGCTTTCAAATTCATCATGAATCATACCATGTAACAAAATAGCCTGCTTTTTTGAAAGAGGATTTTCTTTATGACTTGTAATGATAATAAAAGGAATTTTTCTTTTGATCAAAATATCAGCAATATTTAAAAGATGTTCATTTTTGCCATTTTTACTTATCATAATGACTGTATGATGAGAATCCACATTCAAACTCAGCCATAACTGTTTATCCCTGTTTTGGTAAACCGTTGTTATTTTTCCTGTACTCAACAATAAATGACTAGCATATTCACCAATGCAGGCATTTGTATCATTAGCAATAATATCAATATATTGATTCTGCGAAATATGGAACATAACTTCTTTTAAAGTATCTACTGAAAGCATATGCTTTGTCTGATTCATAATACCCACTTCAATTTCAGACAACTTCTCCTTAATTGAAAATAAGCTTTCATGAGATAAAATTTCCATATCTTTCAAATAATATTGATTTAAAAAAGAATGAATATGAATTTTAAAATCATTATAACTTACAAAACCAAGTTTTTTTACGAATCTTACAACAGCTGTTGCACTGGTGTATGTATTTTTAGCAAGTTGATGCGTAGACAGATGAATCACTTCATCACTATGATCAATAATATATTGAGCTAAATATAAATCATTATCATTCAATTTATAATCTTGTGCTATTTTTTCTAAAATCAGACTCATAAAGCATCACTTTCCTCTTCTATTTTCAATTTATTGTTTATAAAACTCATGTTTATGATACATTGATTATTTCATGAAAATAACTATTTCTATATTTTATAAAAATATTATACCATACTTTTTAATTTCTCGTTTATTTCCTGTTAAAGTAAATACTTCTATTTGAGAAATGATATTGCAAGTCAATTAAAAAGATGAAATCTCTATAAATAATAACAAAATTATCAAATATTTTTTACATTAATCATATATAGATTTCATTGAATAAAAAGCCACCCAATTACTATTTATCTCAATGAGATGACTTTTGTCGTAAATAATATATTTGAATAAGAAAAAAGAGCGATCAATCGCTCTAACTTACTGATGGCAGGGGCGGCAGGAATCGAACCCGCGTCCACGGTTTTGGAGACCGATGCTCTACCATTGAACCACGCCCCTATATGGTGACCTGTACGGGATTCGAACCCGTGAATGCATGCGTGAAAGGCATGTGAGTTAACCGTTTCTCCAACAGGCCAATTGATTTTGCTTTGTAATAATAACATATAAAATATAGAAAAGCAATAGAAAAAATAAAGAAATAGTGATATTATAGATAAGTATTGGAGGAAATAAAATGTTTGGTTTTGGAAAAAAAGTAGAAATTAAGAAAATAGATATTAATGAAGGATTTCGTCAATATGAAAAAAATCCTGATAAAATCACAATTATATGTTTAGATGAATTAAAAGACTATGATGAATTACATATTGCTGATGCAGAATGTTTTCCTTTTCGTTTATTAGATAGATTTGAAGAATCATATCCTAATAAAAACATGAAATATTATTTATATGCCATTAACAAGGCACTCAGTGAAAAAGCCTGTAAAAAACTATTAAAGAAAGATTATGATGTTTATGATCTAGGAAGTTTTTTAAATTATAGAGAAAGAGAAGAAGGATTTCAAGCGACAAGAAAAAATCGTAGAAGAAAAAGATAATAATGAAAATTCTTTATAAAAATATACTCATTCGTGATGCAAAAGAAAATGATGCAACAATTCTTACAAAATGGTGGAATGACGGAAAAATAATGGCTCATGCTGGATTTCCAGAAGGTATCAATACGACCGTTCAAAAAGTTAAGCACCAGCTCCAAGAAGAAATAAAAAATCATAAGCATCGTCTTATTATCGAATATAAAGATTGCCCCATTGGGGAGATGTGCTTTTTTCCTTGTCATGACGCAGTTGAAATTGGTATTAAAATATGTGAAATAAATATGCAAAATCAAGGTTTAGGTCATACCATACTCACATTATTCATTCATGAACTCTTTCAAAAAGGTGTACCCAAAATAGTTTTAAGTACAGATTTGAATAATCTTCGTGCGCAACATGTTTATGAAAAAATAGGTTTTCAAAAATATGATATTCAATATAATTATTGGAAAGATCCTCAAGGAGAAATGCATTCAGCTATTTTTTATGAACTGTTACCTCAAAATTTTATTCATCAACGAAAATAATTTTCAAAAAATAAGAGAACAGCTAAATCGCTATTCTCTTATTTTCATTTATTCATAAAAAAAGCCCTTGAAATAAGGGGCAGTTTTTATAACACTTTTTGTCCGTTGTAAGTTCCGCAATGTTTGCATACTCTATGAGATAATTTATATTCTCCACATTCTGGGCAAACAACGACACTTGGTACTGTTAACTTGTCATGTGTTCTTCTTTTGTTTCTTCTTGTTTTTGAAACTCTTCTTTGTGGTACTGCCATAGGTACACCTCCTTATTCCTTATCCTTAAAATAATCTTTAAGCTTCGCTAAACGAGGATCAATATAATCCTCATCATGTTTTTCATCCTCTTCACTTAATACTTTCCAGCCATGACCTTGAGTCTTTAAAGAAGCACCTTCCTTAACAACTCTCATTGGAACTTCCAGCATAATCTCCTGGAAAATGACAGGTGTTAAATCAACAATGTTTTTCTTAACTTCTATAACCTCTTCATCATCTTGTGGTTTATAAAAAGCAAAAATAACATTTGATTCAATATGGAAAAGATAATCCACATCTTCCAATGATATGGCACATGGTAAAATCATTTCTCCATCTATTTGGAAATCAACGTATAATTGATGATTTTTTGTGTCTAAACGTCCCTGTCCTTGAACATGAACATCCTTTAAACCATTAATTTGGGATAAATTATGGAACATTTCTGATGGAAAACTTAATTTTTCATCGAAATGAAAACAACCATCTTTTTGTTTAATAATCCATTGTAAATTCCATTTCAAAAAAATCACCCTTTACATCGCATAGCCCATTATATATAAAAGTAAGAAATATGTCAATCTAAATTTAAATATTTCATTGAATATTTCCACTCTTTTCAAGTAAAACTATGTTTATTTCCTAAACTATGTTAAACTATCCCTTGGAGGTGAAAGCCATGAGAATATTAGGATTAATTGTTGAATATAATCCTTTTCATAATGGACACATTTATCATATCCAAAAAGCAAAGTCTCTGGCACAATTTGATTATACAATTGCGATTATGTCGTCATCATTTGTACAAAGAGGTGAACCAGCTATTATTGATAAATGGAAACGCAGTCAGTTAGCAATCGAATTTGGTGTAGATTTAGTGATTGAATTGCCTTTTGTTTATACTTGTCAAAGTGCTGACTATTTTGCAAAAGGAGCTATAGATTTATTAGCTGCTATAGGGGTCACTGATATATGTTTTGGTAGTGAAGATGGTCGTATTTCAACTTTTGTTGATATTGCTCAAGCCATTTTTCAACATCAAGATGTCTATAATGAATATGTTCAAAAAGCTATGAAAAAAGGATTACGCTATGCTGATGCCTGCAATCAGGCACTTCAATACATTATGAATAAAGAAATTAAAACACCCAATGATTTATTAGGACTCAGTTATGTCAAAGAAATTATTTTCCATCAATATCCTATAACTCCTCATTGTTTTCCAAGAACAAATGCTTATCATGGATTAAATCTTCAAACCATTGCCAGTGCATCAGCTATTAGAAATGCTATAAGAAATAAGCAAGATTTTTCTCATTCCTTGCCTCATGCCGATCTTTATCATCATTGTGATCTTTTTCAACTTGAAGATTTTTTTCCATATTTACAATATCAAATTTGTACATCCAGTTTACAGGAACTAAAAAGCTATCATATGGTCGATGAAGGTTTAGAAAATTTATTATATAAACATATCCAATCCTGTTCATCAATGGAAGAATTCATCAATCAGTTATCCTCTAAACGTTATACACGTCCACGTATTTCGCGTATGCTTATTCATATTTTAATGAAGAACACAAAAAATGATATTCATAATGCCATGCATGTCGATTATTTAAGAGTCTTAGCTATGAATCAAAAGGGAAGACAATATTTATCTACTATTAAAAAAACATGTCCTTATTCTTTAATTACCAACCTGCCAAAATATCATCACCCTGCTTTAGAAATAGAACTGAAAGCAACACGTTTACTTTCACTTTTATCTTCTCACCCACAAGCACTTATTCAAGAAGAATTTTCACATATTCCATTGATTCAATCATGAGGTTTATGATATAACAATTATCTGTGGGGTGAAAAAATGAACGATTTAGACATTTTACAACAAATCAATAAAATTGGACAATTGTTATTAAAACATGGTGCAGAAATATACCGTGTAGAAGAATCTTTAAAAAGAATGTGTGAAGGATTTGGCTTTACTGATATTGAAGTTTTCGCAATCCCATCATATTTTACTTTATCATTAACTTTGCATGATGGAACACCCTATCAATCATCCAGGCGATCACGTAGTAATCATACTCATCTGGATCATTTATATGAACTCAATTGCTTAGTCAGACAAATCAGTAATCAAGAATTATCTCTAGATGAAATCAAAAATCAAATTGAGATAATTGAATCCGAAAGATTGAATTATCGTCTCATACTTATTGGTTATATTGTATCTGCAGCCATGTTCTGTGCATTTTTTGGTGGACATATCAATGAAATGATTGTTTCTGCTTTTATTGGGTTTATTTTATACTACTTTATATATCTTTTAGAAAAGCTTGATGTTAATGGAATTGTTCGTACAATTCTAGCAAGTATGGTTTTAGCCAGTATTGCTATTATTGCACAAAAAATAAATTTCATTACTAATCAACAGGCAGTGATTACAGGAACTTTAATGATTCTTGTTCCTGGTATTGCTATTACAAATAGTCTAAGGGATATTATTGGTGGTGACTTTGTTTCTGGATTATCTCGTATGATTGAAGCTATTTTAATAGCTGCCAGCATTGCTATTGGTGTAGGGATTATGATGATGATTTTACAAGGAGTTTAAAATGAAAGGGTTTATACAGTGTTTATCAGCTTTTATAGGCTGCTTTGGTTTTACTTTTATATTTAGAATACAGAAAAATATTCGATTTTCTTTAACAGGATCTCTTATTGGTGCGCTAGGATGGTTTATTTATTTAGCAACTGCTTCACTCAACAATATTTTCCTACAAAGTTTTATTGCAATGCTTTGCGTATCATTGCTTGCTGAATGTTTTGCTAGGTTTTTCAAAGCCCCTGCTACCATTTTTATTGTTATCGGTTGCTTTCCATTAGTTCCTGGTAGTGGTATTTACTATACAATGCTGTATGCTGTACAAGGGATGAATGACCTTTTTATGAAAAGCTTTTTATCCACTTTAGGAACCAGTCTTTCACTAGCTTTAGCTATTTTAATTTCCTCTACAGCATTTCAAGTTTATAAAAGAATCAAAACAAAGAATTTTATTGATATGGGATAAATAAAAGAAGTTATAATGCTAAGATGATGAGCATCTATGTATTATGACTTTTTATTTTATATACTCTCATAAAATCATATCATTATATAATAAAAAAAAGGAGATGAACAAAATCATCTCCATTTATAATCAATCATGGTAGTTTGAAAACCTTTAACTTCTAAAGTAAGCCTTCATCAGTTCGTTTTCAATCCGTTCTTCAAATAACAGTATAAACCGCATAAAGAGAACTCAAAGCATTGCATTTAAACTCTTAAATGTGCTCCATATTCTTTAGAAACAACATTTAAAATTTGTTCCATAGTTGCATTAATTGTTGCATCATCCAATGTTTTTGAAGCATCCTGGAATGTTAACGCAATAGCAACAGACTTTTTACCACTTTCAATACGTTCCCCTTCATAAATATCAAAAATCTTTGTATCAACAATGAAACGTTGACCAGCTTTACAAATAGAGCGTACAACATCATGAACAGGAATATCTTGATCCATAACCAAAGCAATATCTCTTGTTACTGAAGGATATTGTGGAATATCTGTAAATTTAATTGCTGGTTTCTTTAAATTTAATAAAACAGATAGATTTAATTCTGCAACATAAACATCTTTGACATCGTATTTTTTCGCAAGGCGAGGATGAATTTCACCAATAACACCAACAATGTCATTACCCATCATTAAATATCCACTTCTTCCAGGATGGAAGTTTTGATTATCTTCTTCAACACGTTTTAATGTATAACGTGATTCTTTAATTCCTAATTTCTTTATAATTGTTTCCACAAATCCCTTAACTAAATAGAAATCAGCTTTTTGTTGAATTTGTTGCCATGTCACATCATGATACATACCTGTGCATGCAATAGCTAAATTTTGAATTTCATGACCTTGAGAATAAGTATTAGAAATTTCATAAATCATAACATCTTTTTGAGAATGAGCTGTATTATAATTGATTGCCTGTAATAAAGATGGAATTAATGATTTTCTTGTTACACTTCTTTCTTCACCGATTGGCAACATTAAAGCAATATGATCATCTTTATGGAAAAGATTAAAATCATCCACCATAGATGGTGAAGTCAACGTATATGTTATAACTTCATGTAATCCTAAATCTGTTAATAAATGTCTTATTGCTTTTGTATGACTTTGAACAGGTGTTAAAGCCCCTTTTGTCATTTCCATTAATGGTAATGTAGATGGAATATGATCATAACCATACATTCTTGCAATTTCTTCAATGACATCCGCATCCATTGACATATCATTACGATATGATGGAACATGGACAGTAAATGTTTCATTATCTAATGTATATGTAAAATGTAATCTTGTTAATATATCTTCAATATCCTCAGTTGAAATTGTTGTTCCTAGTAATCCATTGACACGTGATGTTGTCAATGTAATCACTTTTTCTGCCATTTCATAATCAGTCATGACTGTTTGATAAATTTCTTTAGCATCAGCCAATTCTTCAAGTAAAGCAGCACAACGATTTAAAACACGAGGTGTATTTGCTGTATCAATAGCTCCTTTGATATAGTGTTGTGAAGCATCTGTTAATAAATTTAAACGACGGGCTGTATTTCTTAATGTAGCTCCATGGAATGTTGCAGCTTCAATGACAATATTCACTGTATTTTCATCAATCTTTGTGTCATCTCCACCCATAACACCAGCAACACATCCAATTCCCTGATCAGTAGAAACAATAATATCTTCAGGTAAGATTTCATATTCTTTACCATCTAATAATGTTGCTTTTTGATGGAATCCAGTCTTAATAACAAAACGTTTTTCTTTTAACTTATCATAATCATACATATGAATAGGTTGTCCTGTTTCTAACATCACAAAGTTAGAAATATCTACAATATTATTAATTGGCTTAATACCACTTGCCATTAAAAATGTTCTTAACCATTCAGGTGACTCCTTTGTTGTCACCCCTTTGACTAATTTAGCCCCAAAACATGGACATAAATCTGTTTGTACATCAATTTCAATATCGCTTTCTAATTCATTTAAAATTTTCATTTCTGGAACATGAACATCTCTTTTTAACAATGCTCCGACTTCATAAGCCAAAGCAATCATTGCCATACAATCAGCACGATTTGGTGTTAAACCAATATCTAAAACAGTATCATCATACCCCATATATTTTAAAGCCTCTTCACCAACTGGAGCATCAGCATCTAAAACATGAATTCCTGCTTTATCTTGTTCACGTAATAATCTTTGATCAATTCCAAGTTCAGCAATAGAACAAATCATACCATTTGATTCTATACCACGTATTTTGGCTTCTTTAATTTTAAACCCATCACCTAAATCACATCCTGGCAATGCCACAATCACTTTTTGCCCAGCAGCAACATTAGGAGCTCCACAAACAATCTGTTGCGTCACTCCATTTCCTACTTCTACTTGACAAATATTTAAATGGTCACTATCAGGATGAGGAACCTTTTCTTTTACATATCCAACAACAAGTTTATCACCTCTTGCAAAGACATGCATTCCTTCAACTTCATGACCTATAGATGTCAATTGATCAGCAATTTCCTGAGCTGAAAAATCATCAACTTTTACATATTGATTTAATAATTTTAAACTTGCTTCCATATGTCTAATCCTTTCTTACAAATTGATTTAAGAATCTTAAATCACCACTATAAAAATCTCTAATATTATCAATACCATATTTCAACATAGCCACACGTTCTAAGCCAATACCAAATGCAAATCCCTGATAAACCTGGCTATCAAATCCACACATTTCTAAAACTTTAGGATTCACCATACCAGCACCTAAAATTTCAATCCAACCTGTATTTTTACACATTGAACATCCTTTTCCATTACAGTTATAGCATGAAATATCAACTTCAACACTTGGTTCTGTAAATGGGAAATATGAAGGTCTTAAACGAATTTCACGTTTTTCACCAAACATCTTTTTCGCAAATAATTCCAATGTTCCTTTTAAATCAGCCATAGTAATATTTTTATCAATAACCAATCCTTCACATTGACTGAACTGATGCGAATGTGTTGCATCATCATCATCACGGCGATATGTTTTTCCTGGACAAATAACTTTGATTGGTCCTCTTCCATTAGCCGCTAACATAACATGTGCCTGAACTGGTGATGTATGTGTTCTTAATAAAGTATTTTCATCAATATAGAAAGTATCTTGCATATCTCTTGCAGGGTGATCCTTTGGTAAATTCATAAGCTCAAAATTAAAATGATCGCTTTCAACTTCAGGACCTTCTGCGATACTATATCCCATTCCAATAAATAAATCTTCTAATTCTTCTCTAATCATTGTTAAAGGATGAATTGTTCCAAGTGGCAATTGACTACCAGGTAAACTAATATCAATTTTTTCATTTTGAATTTTCTTAAGCATTTCAGCTTCTTCTAATACTTTTCTCTTTTCCTCAATAGCTTGTGTTATCTCTTGTTTAACTTTATTTGATACTTGTCCAAAAGACGCACGTTGTTCTTTAGACATATCTTTCATTGACTTCATTGCAGATTGCATTGGGCCTTTTTTCCCTAGATAGAAAACCCTTAAATCATTTAAATCTTTTAATGATGAACAATCATGAATCTTCAATAAAGCTTCTTCTTTAATCTTTAATAATTCGTCCATAATATCCTCCTTCAAATAAAAAAATCGTTCCACATAGGAACGATTGTATCGCGGTACCATCCTAATTCATAACAAATGTTATGCACCTTTACTGCAATAACGCTGCTTCGCGGCGATGATTAGTCGCACTCCAAGGTGAATTCAATAAATGCATTGTAAGAAAACTTTCAGCCACCGTTTTCCTCTCTGATACAAATTCTTTATCTACTTGTCCTCTTCATCGTATTAACGCTACTATTATAACTAACTTTTTATATAAAAACAAGTTTTTCTTTACTCTTTTAATGCCTGAACAGTGTTCATTTTTAAAATATACAACAATGGTGGTAACTGACTTATCAAAACAAGTAAGTCACTAACAATAAAAACAAAAGCAATAATATTTATATCTACCTGTATAGAAAACAATTCACTTTCAAACATATTCTGTAAAAAGATATTCATCATATGAATCAATTGATAATACAAAATCATGCATATAGACTGTGTTAATATAAGAATTTGGAAAGACTCATAAAGCACAATTTTAATAATATCTAAAGAACTGGCTCCAAAACATTTCATGATAGCTAAATCTTTTTTCTTTTGTATCACATTTAAAAACATAACTTCACCAATCAAAAATAAAGAAGATAAAATAGCCAAAAGAGAAAAAAACAGCAAGATGATATTCGCTTGATTTAAAACTTGTGATACATTTTGAGTTGTCGATTCTCCTATCGCTAAAAATTCATAATCTGGAAATTGTTTTTTCAACTGTTTCATAACATGATCTCTATGATAGTCAGGATGTACATAAACAATTCCTAAATGTGATGACACCTGTTCAAGCTCATATTGATAAATATCTTTCAATAAATAAATGTAAGCATGATCCATCTGATAGAGTGTATCTAAAGCGGTGGTTTGATTCGTAATACCAACAATTTTATAACAAATACCTTTCACTTCCCAATCATGTTGATACCAGGCATAAACATTCTGCCCAATCAAAGAAGCGACATCCTGCTGTCCACAAAGATGTCTAGCTGTTGAAAGAGATAATAAAATTTCATGATGTGCCTGTGGATAATTTCCGTATTTTAATGACAGATATGTATAAGGAGAAGTATCATCTCCAATAAATAAAGTCTGAGATTGTTCATATCTTTCAGATTGAAAACCAATTCCTAAACATTCATAATCATCTAAAAACATCTCACTTTTCATAATTCCAGGTTGATTTTTTATCTGATCTAATAAATCTAAAGACAGAGATTGCTGATAACGTGATTGAAAACTGATTCCTGATGCAGGAACAAGTGAGTAAATATATTGATGAAACTGCCCTTCAAGATGACGAGTGAGTGTTAATGCTAAAACAATGCTTAATAATGATAATAGTAAACCTATCATCAATTGAAATGAACGTGCCTTATGTGAACATAATGATGCAAACGCAAGGCGCATATGGCATAAGAAATACTTCTTTTGCACAGTTGGAAAACGTTCAATTTTTTCTGTTTCATGAAAGCATATATGCTCAATAATCTGTCCGTCCTGCATTTTATAAACTTCATCACTATATTGGCTTACCAGCTTTTCATCATGAGATACCAAAATAACTAAACGATGTTGAGATTCTTCTTTTAATAATTCCATCACAGCTTGTGCATATTGGGGATCAAGTGATCCGGTAGGTTCATCACATAAAAGAATATCACTACGGTGATAGTGACTTCTTAAATATGCCAAACGCTGTCTTTGTCCAAGTGAAAGTGAATGCAAAGACTGATTTTTTAATGTTTCTAAAGCCAGTGATAATGATGCTTTTTCCTGTTTATGAAAAAAACGTGGTAAACTTATATTTTGTTTTACAGATAGCCACATAATCAGATGAAACTGTTGAAAGATAAAACTGACATGATGTCGTCGATAACGTGTCAAATGATGCTTAACACTCTTGTTTTCCCATAAAATATCACCTTGAAAATCAGTATCAATGCCTCCTAGAATATGTAATAAGGTTGTTTTTCCACAACCGCTAGGACCCACAATCGCAACAATGCCTGAAGTTGGAAAACACATACATATGTCATCCAAAACTTTTTGATAGTGATATCTTTTTGAAATATGTTGAACTTCAAGCATATTATTCCTCCCTTAAAACATCAATCTTCGTCATTTTCATCATTTTTCTAACAGGATGCAAAACAGATAAAACACTCATCACAAGATAAATCATAAAAATAATCACATATAAATCATAACGTGAATAAAAGATAGGCTTTAACAACAATGAAAAAGAAACATATTGTGAAATATTCACAACATGATTGATATATTCATATATAACCATCGCCAGCAAACAACCTCCACCAGCAATCATCAACCCCAATTGCATCGCCTCAAAAAGAGATAATATAAACAGTCTGAAAGATGAAATACCTAGTGATAATAAATATGCAATATCATGTTTTCTTTCAAAATAAATAATGGATTCTACGATTCCAATTAATATCAGTGATATCAACAAACTCATTCCAATGAAAATCATTGCTACAATTTGTGCTAAAGACAATAAAGATTGATAACTTGATACTCTTTCTTGAATTTCACTATAAACAATATAGTCTTTAGATAATGCTTGATATAAACTTTCATTTTTATTGAATTGACTTTCTACAATCAATTCACGATTATTCATCAACTCTGGCATTTCTTGTTTCAATGTATGATTGAGATAAATTTCATTTTGACTGAAAAAATCTTTTTGAAGAACGCCCACAACTGTTAAAGATATACTTTTTTGTTGATATGTTAAAACAATGGACTGCTGATGATATTTTTGATCAAATGACTGACTGACAACAATTTCATGAGCTTCCTGTGGAAAACGTCCTTTCAATAAACGAACATGTGTGTTTTGCACTGGTAAAAAATATAAGGCAGTATCTTCAATTTCCTGTTGTGACTGCCAAAGCTGACACTGTTCTAATTGATAACCATAATCTATATAAGCAATATCTACATGAGAAAGCATTGTTTCAAATGGCATCCCATCTTTGTTTTCAACATTGATGATATTTTTTAAAACAGCTTGTTGCTCACTTTGAGACGTTGCTTCAAACGCTCCAAAAATAGCTGTTACAATCAAAAAGAACGCTACAATCACTATCCATTGAAATAAAAAAAGAAACATGAGTTTGTTTCTTTGATAGACTATTTGTCTGATAGGATAAAACCATAAAGTATGATGCTGATGTTTCTTTAAAGATATTTCTTTTGGTTTTTGAGATTGCTTCATATGTCCTTTTAATTGACCATCTTCTAATGTCAATACACTATCGCAATATGTCTGCAATAACAGTGGATCATGCGAAACAATAATAACCAAAGCATCTTGAGAAATCATTTTTAAATATTTCATAACGTCTTGAGCCTGATGGTGATATAAAGCCCCAGTCGGTTCATCACATAAAATAATATCGGACTGTTTTAATAATGCCTTCGCAAGAGATGCTCTTTTCATTTGACCACCAGATAATTGCGAAGGATAGCGGGACAACAAATCTTGTATACCAAGTCGTTTCACGACTTTTTTAAGCAATGACGAACTATAATGAAGATGACTGATATGGCAAGGCAAAATAATATTTTCTTTAATGGTTAAAGAAGAAATAAAATCTTTATTTTGCATCATAAAAGACATATGTTCGCATATAAACTTTTCTTTATCTTCAATTTTTTCATGATTAAAAAGAATATCTCCCTCATAATCTTCATCCAATAATCCCATAATATACAAAAGTGTACTTTTTCCACAACCACTTTTTCCTTGAATTCCAATCATTCCTGTGTCTGGAAAACAAATAGAAATATGATTGAGAATTGGGGTTGTTTCATATTGTTTATAAATATTTTTTAACTCTAACATTCTATTCTCCTTTATGTTATAATCTTAGCGGGTGATGCTATGAATCAATTTCCTTATACATTAGATAACAAACGCTATCATACATATAACTACTTTTTAAAAAATAAATATCATCATAAAGTTGCGAAAGTATCTTTAAATGCAGGCTTTACCTGTCCTAACCGAGATGGAACATGCGGATATGGAGGCTGTATTTTCTGCTCAGATTCTGGCTCAGGCGACTTTGCTGGAAATGTCCAAGATTCTTTACAAAAACAATTTCATGATATTTCTTCTATAATGCGTCAAAAATGGCCTGATTGTCAGTTTATTGCATACTTTCAAGCCAACAGCAATACATATGGTACTGTCGCTCAACTCAAAGAAAGATTTGAACCATTTGTTGATATGAAAGATGTTGTTGGCATTGCGATTGCAACACGTCCTGACTGTTTAGATGATGAAATTTGTGATTATCTATATCAATTATCTCAAAAATGTGATTTATACATAGAGCTTGGTTTACAGACTATCCATGATCAGACGGCCAAACTGATTCATCGTGGACACGACTATCAGACTTTTTTAGAAGGACTTGATCGTTTAAGAAAACGTCACTTAGATGTTTGTGTTCATATCATTAATGGTCTACCCTATGAAACATATGATATGATGTTAGAAACAGCAAAACAGGTTGGTCAATTAGATATCCAAGGACTTAAAATTCACAATCTCTATATGCTGAAAAATACCGCTTTACATCGTTTATATCAAAAACAACCTTTTCCTATGTTAACGCGTGAAGACTATATTTCATTAGTTGTTGACCAATTGCAGTATATCCCTAGTCATGTTGTGATTGAAAGACTGACCGGAGATGCACCATTACAAGATTTAGTCGCACCTTTATGGTCAATCAAAAAAGTAACAATTCTTAATGATATTGATAAATTGATGAAAGAAAAAGATACCCATCAAGGGTATCTTCTAGAAAGCTCTGTATAGAGCTTTTTTATTGTGCTTCATGAGTTTCAATAAGTCCGTAACCACCATTATGTCTTTTATAAACAACACTGATTTCATTTGTTTCTACATCACGATAAACAAAGAATGAATGTCCAATCAATTCCATTTGCATAATCGCTTCTTCCATATCCATTGGTTTAGGACTGATTGATTTTGTTTTGACAATAACATCTTCTTCCTCATGTTCTAAAGGTTCAATAGAAGCAACATTAAATGCGAGTTTATTATCTTTAGATTTACGACTTAATCTCGTTTTATACTTTCTAATTTGTCCTTCTAATTTGTCGATAACTAAATCAATAGCATTATAAAGATCATTATCAACAACTTCTGCTCTTAATAATACATATTCTGTTGGAATAGTCACTTCAATTTTTTGACCAACTGGATAAGTACGAATCAAAACTTTTGCTTCAACATTATCACTGACAATGAAATACTTATCTAACATGCTGAGCTTTTTATTGATTTTTGTTTCAATCCCTTCAGTTAGTGCAATATTTTTTCCTCTTATACTGACTTTCATAAATATTCCTCCTTCGTTAATCTTATTATACCATTTCTGTCATATAAAAAACACTCATTTCGCTCAAAAATTAAAAAAGCCCCGTTAGGAGCTTATAAATATTTTTTTAAACTTTCTACTCGATCTAATTTTTCCCATGGAAGATCAATATCTCCCCTACCAAAATGACCATAGACTGCTGTTTTTTGATAAATAGGTCTAAGCAATTGTAAAGTATCAATAATACCTTGTGGTGTCAAATCAAATTCATTTTCAATAGCCTGTAAAATAACATCTTTTGATACTTTTTCAGTTCCATAAGTTTCGACAAAGACACTTGTTGGCTCTTTGACCCCAATAGCATAAGACAATTGAATTTCAATACGTTCACAAAGTCCGGCTGCCACAATATTTTTAGCCATATATCTTGCCATATAAGCACCGCTACGATCAACTTTAGAAGGATCTTTTCCAGAGAAAGCACCTCCACCATGTCTTGCAGAACCACCATAAGTATCAACAATAATTTTACGACCTGTTAGTCCTGTATCGCCATGAGGACCTCCAATGACAAAACGTCCTGTTGGATTAATCAAAACTTTATAATCTGTATTCATGCCATATTTTTTCACAACATCTTGCATAATGACATTTTGAATATAATCCTTAAAAGCTTTTTCATCAAAATCAGGATCATGTTGAATAGACATTAAAATTGTATCAATACGGGGATGCAAAGCATCTGTATAATCAACCGTCACTTGTGATTTCATATCTGGTCTAGCCCATTGGAATTCACCACTATGGCGTTTTTCAGTTGCATAACGTACCAAGTGATGCGCAATAGAAATTGGTAAAGGCATATATCCTTCTGTTTCATTGGAAGCATAGCCAAACATAATCCCCTGATCGCCTGCTCCTCCAACTTCTTTATTCGTTCCTAAAGCAATATCGCTTGACTGTATACCTATAACATTTTTAATTTCACAATGATGACCATCAATCCCAATCTCACCACTTGTATATCCGATTTGACATAATACATTTCTGGCAATTTGTTCATAATTAACCTGTGCCTGTGTTGTAATTTCACCACCAATGACCAAAAGATTTGTTGTTGTAAAACATTCACATGCTACACGTGAATATGGATCTTCAGCCAAACAGGCATCCAAAATAGCATCACTGATTTGATCACAGACTTTATCAGAATGTCCTTCTGAAACTGATTCAGACGTAAATAAAATTTTCTTCATTTTTTTCCTCCCACTTTTCAATAAAAAAAGCTTTCAAGAGGAAAGCCTTCTTTCCTCTTATTGTTCAAGTCTAATTGTTCAAGTCTAACTTGCTAGGTAAGGCACCTTCTTTATACAAGGGTTGCCACCACTTCATAGATCCTCATCTCGTGGTTCTTAATAAGAGCTTTTATTATTGATATAATTTTTTTAAATCCTCATGACTTAAAGATGTCATAGCTTCAATTAATTCCATGTCTAATCCTAAGTCATAAAGAATTGATGCAATTTTTAATTGTTCTTGTTTTCTGTTCATTCTTATCACCAATCTTATTTTAACCGTAATAAGTAGACATTATTCTACAAAACAAGACTTTCTAAGTATATAAGAATATTTGTTATAAATCAAGTGATATTATCACATAATATAATTATAATATATTTTTCGTCGTTTTTTTCTCAAATTTTTCTCAATTTTTATTAAATAGCCTGAACTTCTAAAACTCCTGGAACTTCTTCAATTAAAATCTGTTCGACACCATCTTTTAAAGTTGCATCCAACATCATACATCCAGCACAGGCACCATGCATTTGTACATAAACAATTCCATCTTCAAATTTTACAAATTCAATGTCTCCACCATCTCTTTGTAAATAAGGTCTTAATTTATGTATCACTTTTTTAATTTCTGCTTCTTGATCCATGATTTCAGCCTCCTCTATAAATCTTTCTTATTATACCACAATTTTTTAAGAATAAAAGTCCAATGCTTTGATTTCACTTTCCACAAATATGACTTTATGCTATAATGAGTATGATTGGAGGGCTGTCAATGGAGCATCGTGTCAAAACTGGTGATATTATTGATGTAACCATTACGGGAATTCAACCTTATGGTGCATTTGCATCTTTACCCGATCAATCTTCTGGTTTAATTCATATCTCTGAAATATCTGATAAATTCGTTAGAAATGTAGAAAATTTTGTACATGTTGGCGAAGTCATTCGTGTAAAAGTGATTGATATTGATCATACAACACATCAAGCCAAGCTTTCTTTAAAAGCTGTTCATATGGCAAAAAGAAAATACAAAAGAGCTTATAAAAACCAGAGAGAAAAGATACAAGAAACACCTTTAGGATTTTATCCATTAAAAGAAAAATTGCCTGAGTGGATAACTCTAGGCGTAATCAAGGAGGAAGAATGATGATTAAAGTTGATTTATCAAAAGCAAAATTAACTGAAAGTATGGACTCATACAAAGAACAAGTTGCTCAAATTCATGATATGATCCATAACAAAACTGGACAAGGAAGTGACTTCTTAGGATGGGTTGACTTACCTGTAAACTATGATAAAGATGAAGTTGAAGCTATTAAAGCAAAAGTTAATGAGTTAAAAGATGAAATTGATGTTTTATTAGTATGTGGTATTGGTGGTTCTTATTTAGGTGCAAGAGCTGCCATTGAAGCCTTAAACGGTTTATACCCTACTCATTCTGTGCAAATTATTTATATTGGAAATACATTCTCTTCTAACTACTTATCTCAAGTCAAAGAATATGTAAAAGATAAAGAATTCGCAATTAATGTTATTTCTAAATCTGGAACAACAACTGAAACTTCTATTGCATTTAGAATCTTTAAAGAATTACTAGAATCAACAAAAGGTAAAGAAGTTGCAAGAAAGAGAATTGTTGCAACTACTGATAAAGAAAAAGGAGCATTAAAAACTTTAGCTACTAACGAAGGATATACAACATTTGTTGTCCCTGATGATGTTGGTGGACGTTATTCTGTTTTAACTGCTGTTGGTTTATTCCCTATCGCTATGGCCGGTATTGATATTGATGCTATGATGAAAGGTGCTGCTGATGCAAGAGAAGAATACAGCAATCCTGACTTAGACAAAAATAGCGCTTATCAATATGGTGTTGCAAGACAAATGTTATCAAAACAAGGTTATCCTGCTGAAATGTTTGTAACTTATGAATTACAGTTAGCACAAACTGCTGAATGGTGGAAACAATTATTCGGTGAATCAGAAGGAAAAGAAGGAAAAGGAATCTTACCTACAAGTGCAACTTTCTCAACTGATTTACATTCACTTGGACAATTTATTCAAGAAGGAAGCAAAGTTTTATATGAAACTATTTTAAAAATTGCAAATCCAATTTCTGATTTAGAAATTCCTAGTGATCCTGATAACTTAGATAACTTAAACTATCTTGCAGGAAAAACTGTTGATTATGTTAATAAAAAAGCATGTGAAGGAACAATTGATGCCCATGTCAATACTGGA
Source organism: Massilimicrobiota sp. An142 (assembly GCF_002160725.1). Taxonomy (NCBI): domain Bacteria; kingdom Bacillati; phylum Bacillota; class Erysipelotrichia; order Erysipelotrichales; family Erysipelotrichaceae; genus Massiliimicrobium; species Massilimicrobiota sp. An142. The sequence goes on from NZ_NFLD01000001.1 coordinate 207,552, forward strand.
AATGTTCCTAACATTCAAATCACACTTGATGAATTAACTCCATACTCATTTGGATACATGGTATACTTCTTTGAAAAAGCTTGTGCTTTATCAGTATACTTATTAGGTGTCAATCCATTCAATCAACCAGGTGTTGAAGTTTATAAGAAAAATATGTTTAAATTACTTGGTAAGCCAGGTGTATAGAAGTGAGCGATCACTTCTTTTTTTATTCCTATCATTTCACAATAAAAAATGTTCTCTTTGAAAAGAGAACAAAAATTAATAAATAGATCACTCCTTAGTTATTATTTTGATATATGACAGTATACTCATCAGGTTCATCTAAATGATATTGTCTTATCTCTTTAATATGCTTGTCTGAGTTGTCAATTGTGTATTGATATCCAGAATATTCTCCTGATAACAACGAAAAATATGCTTTAATACTATAAACACCATCATCTATTTCTTCTAGCTCAGCCTTCTTAAAATAACCTACCGAAGTTCCTGAACTCATCTCTATGACAATATTTTCATTGGAAACTTCGACGTTATTTTGATTTACCGCAACCATATAAGTCGTTTTCTGATCTATAAAAACAAGAACCACCATAAAAACCAATAGACAAACTATAAAACATATTATCTTTTTTGATTTTAACATTGACCATCCCACCTTTCTTTTCAATTATCATTTTACTTCCAATTCTATTGGTTTACATCTTAATAACTTTTCTAATATCATTTTATCAAAATATAACAATCATCTCCAGAATTACATAAAATAAAACTTCATTTTGCATAAAAACATAACAATAATCAAACAATTCAAATCATTAAGGATACCTTAAGATTTATTAATATGACTTTTATACAAATGAAGTGCTCTTTTAGAAAACTATAAATTTAATAGATTAACTTGTTTTTCAATTAAGTCTTTTACATCCATACTTTTTATAAATAAAAAAGATACCAAACAGAATTTTATAATTTTGCTTGATATCTTCATATTTCATCAAAGTTTGTGTTCATTCAATTGGAGCGGGTGATGGGAATCGAACCCACGTAGTCAGCTTGGAAGGCTGAAGTTCTACCATTGAACTACACCCGCAAAAGAATGGTGACCCGCAGGCGACTCGAACGCCTGACCCTCTGATTAAAAGTCAGATGCTCTACCTACTGAGCTAGCGGGTCAAATGGCTGGGATAGCTGGATTCGAACCAGCGCAATGACAGAGTCAAAGTCTGTTGCCTTACCGCTTGGCTATATCCCAACAGAAATGGTGGGGAGGGGCGGATTCGAACCACCGAACCGAAAGGAACTGAGTTACAGTCAGCCGCGTTTAGCCACTTCGCTACCTCCCCGTATATGGTGCCGGCTAAAGGACTTGAACCCTCAACCTACTGATTACAAGTCAGTTGCTCTACCAATTGAGCTAAGCCGGCATAAATGGTGGAGGTTAACGGGCTCGAACCGCTGACCCTCTGCTTGTAAGGCAGATGCTCTCCCAACTGAGCTAAACCTCCAATTTCTAGTGCCCTCTTATAATAGCATACGACTATAAGCACGTCAAGAAAAAAATGAAAATAAAAAAGAAACAGAAATCATGTCTCATTTTTTCTGTTTTCTTCTATTTCATCATTTTAGCAATATAAAAGGCTATCATATAAGGAAATTTTTCTTCAAAAGTTGCAAGTTCACAATTTAAAAGTGTTTTTATTTTTTCAATACGATAATGAACAGTATTACGATGCGTATATGTTGATCTCGCAATTTTTTGTGGACTTCCATCATATTTCAAATAATAATATAATGTTTTTTCTAATTCACTATTATGTTTTTGATCATATTGAATCAATGTATCTAATAAATGATGATACATATCAGATAATATTTTTTGATCCTGTATAGAAAATAAAATCTGATAAATACCCATATCATCAAAACAAATAATATTTTTTTGAAACATTCTGGCAAATGTTACTGCTGATAAAGCGCGTTGATAACTTAAATTCAATTCTCTGATATCTTTTAATTGTGTACCCATTCCAATATGCAAAGCAGATACTCTCATTCTATTTTTAGCACGATGATACATGGACTCCACTAGTTGATAAAAGACCTTTTGAGATAAATTATTCACAATCAGCACTTATACCGATAAAATAATTATGCCGATTAAATTGAAATAATCATTGTATCATCATTAGTTTTTTATTGATTTATCGGCATAAAACATTTTATTGAGTCTATCTTTTTCTTCTTCAGA